>USNG01000068.1 GCA_900556025.1 uncultured Mycoplasmatota bacterium | reverse complement strand
AATAGTTTAAATATTATAAACAATGATATAGTTGAAGCTGAAAAGAAAGTTAATGAATTAGATAGTGACTTAAATATTATTAAAGATAATATATATAATTTAAATATTGAAATTATTAAGAATAAAGAATCACTAAATAATAAGAATTCAATACTTGAAACATTAAATAGTGAACTTGAAAGTGTAGTAAATGAAATTGATAATTTAAGTGATAATAACTTATCTAAAGAATTAGATAATGTTATTAAAGAATATTATAATCATGAAGAAAAGAAGAATGAATTAGAAAAGACTTTGAATGCTTTGAATAAAGAAAAGATTGATTTAAATAATACATTAACTACATTAGAAACAGCTATTAAGAAACAAAATAGTGAATATAATAATTTAGTAAATGAAATTAATAATTTAGAACTTGAAATAACTAAAATAAATATTAATTTAGATGGTTTATTAAATAGACTTAGTGAAGAATATAGTTTAGGTTATGAGAGAGCTCGTAAGGAATATGTTCTTGAGATTGATACTGAAGTTGCTCGTGAAAGAGTTAATATGCTTAGAAGAAAAGTTAAGAGTCTTGGAGATGTTAATTTAGGATCAATTGATGAATATGATAGAATTAGTAAGAGAGTTAATTTCTTAACTAAACAAAAAGAAGATTTAGAAAATAGTAAAAATGATTTACTTAGTATTATTGATGATATGGATGAAGTAATGAAAGAAAAATTTGTTCAATCATTTAATGATATAAATGTTGAATTTGAAAAAGTATTTAAAACATTATTTAAAGGTGGAAATGCTCATTTAGAGTTAACAGACCCTGATAATATACTTGAAACTGGTATTGATATTATTGCAGTACCTCCTGGAAAGAATCAAAAGCCACTTAGTTTATTATCTGGTGGTGAAAGAACTATGACGGCTATAAGTTTATTATTCTCAATAATGAATTTGGAACATGTTCCATTTGTAATTCTTGATGAAGTTGAATCTGCACTTGATGAGAATAATGCTACTGTATTTGGAGAATATTTAGCTAATTATAAAAATAAAACTCAATTACTTGTAATTACTCATAAAAAGAAAACTATGGAATACCTTGATAAATTATATGGTATTACAATGCAAGAGAGTGGAGTGAGTAAGATAGTTAGTGTTAAATTAGAAGATTAAAAAAGACTTGAAATTTTTATTCAAGTCTTTTAGTTTTGTTTATCTGTTTGAGGTTTTTCTGGTTGATTTTTATCATCTGTACTATCCGTATTATCAGTTGTATCTGTTATATTATCTGTAGGAGTTTGATTATCATTGTTAGTATTTGAATTATCTTGGATTATATCTTCTTTACCACTTTTTAAAATATCTTTATCTAAATTAATATCAATTTTATAATTCTTACCATCTGTTACAACGCTTATACCATCATTTATTGTTGTTACCTTGAAACTATCTATTGTGAACTTTTCAAATACAGACCCAGCTTTATAACCTTTATTAACATATACTGCGTTGATTAAAGCTTTTACTACAGTATATAAATCATCTTCATTATCGTATGTTGTATCTAGAGTTAATAGTTTTGTTTCATTATTATAATCTAATTTGTATTTGTATTTATTACTATTAGTTTCATATCTTAATACAATTCTTTCATTTGAATATTTTGCACTAAATTCACGACCAGATAGGGTATATAGTGAAACATCATCTAATTGATTAAATTTTTCAGTTATAGGATATAAAGTGCTTCTTGTTTTACCATCTGGACCCTCTCCATTATAATAAGCTGTCATTCCAAATGCAAAACATGCTATCATTATAATTAATATTAACCCCCAAAAAATCGTTCTTTTTTTATAAATATTATCTTTTGTTTTCATTTATATTCTTCTCCTATGATAATTATAAATTATTTAATAAAAAAAGTAAATAATTTATTATTTACTTTATATTGCACGCATCATGTTTTTATTTTTGAATGGGTCTTTTGGATCTATTTT
>USNG01000067.1 GCA_900556025.1 uncultured Mycoplasmatota bacterium | reverse complement strand
GCTGAGACAACAATTTCTTTAGGAACTAGTTTTCATAAAGATGGATCAGTAATTGGTAGTGTATTTAAGATAATGTTTTTGATATACTTGTTTGATGGTATGGGAGATATTTCTATTTTACAAGTTATGGGAATTGCTTTAGTGGCAACACTACTAGTGACAGCGGTACCTGTAGGTGGTGGTACAATATCAGAGATGTTAATTATTACAATGCTTGGTTATCCAGTAGCAGCATTACCAATACTAACAATTATAGCAACAATAATAGATCCACCAGCTACAGTACTTAATGTAGTCGGAGATAGCGCTGGTGCTATGATTACTAATAGGATTGTAGATGGAAAAAATTGGTTAGAAAAGAAGGCATAAAAAAAGAAAAAGAATAAGTGGGTAGTAAGTATGAAGTGATAAAGTAAAAGTAGACACATAAAAAGAACGTGTTCTACTTTTCTTTTGTTATAATTGAATTAAGGAGATGATTTTATGGGAAGACCTAAAGGTGGAAAAAATAAATATTGGTCAAAAGAAGAAAAATTAAAATTAATAAAAGAACATTTGGATAATAATATTAGTACTAATGAGATTACTACTAGAGAGAATATATCTAATGGATTGTATAATAATTGGTTAAAAAAATATTTAGAGTATGGCGAAAAGGGATTAGAAAATAAGAAAAAACCAGGTAATCCATTATCTAAATACATAAACAAGAAACAATTAAATGATATAGAAAAACTAGAATATGAAAATATGAAATTAAGAATCGAGAATGAAAGATTAAAAAAAGGCTACATGGTGGAAGGAGATGGTCAAGTTGTAATATTCAATGGTTCAAAGAACAAGAATTTGAAATAGTATTTATATTAAGCAAAGAATTTAATGTTAAATCTTTATGTATTGAAATGAAAGTTTCTAGAAGTGGCTATTATAAATGGCTGAAAACAAAAGATATTTTAAATAATTATGAATTAAACAGAAATAATATGTGTGATTTAGTTAAGGATTATCATAAAAAACATCCATCATGGGGATATAGACATATTAATAGGCAAATTAGAGTTGATATAGGTTGGTATGTCTCTGATAACTTTGTTCATAAGTGTTGTAAATTTTTAGGAATAAAATCAGTTGTAAGAAGTTATAAATATAGACAACCAGGTGAAGAATCAATTAAATATCCTAACTTAGTTAAAGGTAATTGGAATGCTTCTAAACCATTAGAATTAATAGTTACAGATATGACATGTATAAAATATCGTGGTTGTTTATATGATACTGTCTTATACATGGATGCATTTAATATAGAAATATTAGCTTATTCATACACTAAAAAGCATAATTCAATACTTCCTTATTATGAAGGATTAAACATACTTTTAGACAAAATAAAAGGAATTAATTATCCCATAACTTTACACAGTGATCAAGGGATAGTTTATTCCTCAATGGCATTTACTAATGCACATAAAGATTATAACATAATTCGTTCGATGAGTCGAGCAGGAACACCAACAGATAATCCTAAAATGGAATCTATTAATGGTTGGATAAAAGATGAAATTATGAATGATTGGAATATTGATAGTTATGATTCATTTGATGAATTTATTAATGCATATATTTATTATTATAATAATGAACGATTAGCATGTTCATTAGATTATAAAACCCCAATTCAGTATAAAACTGAACTAGGGTTCTAAAAATTCTTTTTTAGTGTCCACTTTTTGTTGACTAATTCATTAATTCTCTTTAATCTTCTCTATTTCTTCCTTGCTTAATCCAGATACTCTAGATATAAAATCAATACTAGCATTCTCTTTAAACATCTTTTTTACCATTTCAATAGTGTTTTCTTTAATCCCCTCTTCTTTTCCCCATGCTTTCATAGTATTTATATATAGTCTTTCTTCATCTTCATCACTTAATAACTTTATTATTTCATCATCATTATTTACTTTAATTGCTTCATTCTTTAACTTAGCCATATGTTTATCACCTTTTGTGTTTTCTAGTTCTTTCTGACTCATGTCAAGCATTCCCAGTAAACACATCTCCTTTTTTCCATTATAACATAGTCTAGCCATTTCTGTTATATTAATTTCATATATTTTAAAGTTATCAATATAATCTTTATTTAATTTTTTATCATGTAATGTATACTCTCCAATTAAAGGAAAATGAGGGACACCCTTTTGTTC
>USNG01000066.1 GCA_900556025.1 uncultured Mycoplasmatota bacterium | reverse complement strand
TTACCTGGTTTAAGTCCTGTAACATGTGCAATCATATACAACAATACTGAATATTGTGTTACATTGAATGGAAGACCTAATGGTACATCACAACTTCTTTGATGAACATATGCATTTAAGTGTCCATTAGTTACATCCCATTCTGAAGACCAAACACATGATGGTAGAACTGCTGTGTCTAAATGTTTGTTTTGCCATAAATTAATAATCATTCTTCTGTCTGTTGGATTTGTTTTAATTGTGTTTATTAATTTATTCATTTGATCGTATTCTCTTACTATCCATCCATAAGCTGTTCCAATAGTATGAGCCCAGTCTTTTCCAAAATCTTTTACTATTTCTTTTTTTACTAGTTTTCCATTACCATCTGGTACCATTTGTGTTGCTTTCCATAGTCCATCTTCATCTATTTCCCATTCATCCCAAATATGTACGTTTCTTTCTTGTAACCATCTTACATCATTACTTTGTGCTTGAAAAATCCATAACATTTCTAAAATTGCTTGTCTATAAAATAATTGTTTTGTAGTTAAAAAAGGAAATTCTTTTTCTAAATCAAATTCGAAACTATAAGCTGGGATTTTAATGGTATTAATACCAGTTCTATTTTCTACTTCTACTCCTTCTTTTAATATTTTTTTACAAAGTTTTAAATATTCTTTGTCCCATTTAGCCATATTACTCTTCCCCACTTTCTAATAATATTTTTTTAATATCTAACCAATCTTTAGCTCTTATAATTCCTTGATTCTTTAATTCTTCATCACTTATATTCTTATTATGATAAGCTGTAAATAATATTTTAATATCTCCATTAACTAAATTTTCTATTTTATCATCAATTTTAATATCACTTTTTAATATTGATTTATTACCAACAAATACGAAATTCATTGGGTCAAGAAATGGAAAATTTTTTATTAAAAAATCATATTTATTTTTAACTAGTATTCCACTTTCATTTACTATTTCTTTAAAAATAAAAGATGTTCCGATAAATACTTCATATTTCACACTTAATTCTTTTATCACTTCTACTGCATTTGAAGCAATTTTTCCATAATTATATTCACTCTTTGTAAGAAAATATTTAAAAAATGCTTCTTTGTCAGGTACTACATCTTGTTTATAAAATTCAGTAAAATCATCTTCTTTATAATTAGTTCCTAAATATTCATTTATTACTTCAGTTAGAGTTCCTGTTGTTATGACATCATCCATATCTATAACTATAGTTTTTTTATTCATTAAAATCTCTCCATTTTTGATATTTTATTTTCTGCTTTAACATTTTTAATAGCGTCAATTACTTCTAGACTTATTTCGTCTATTGTTTTAAGATCATTTAGTGAAGTATATTTTTTTGTTTTAATACAATTTATGCTTTTCCAATTATATTTCTTTGCAATATATAAATATGTTTTTTCTGCGTTTATTAAATGTTCTGGGTTATTTTCATTTCCATCTCCAGCTACTCTATCTTTTCTAAGTTCTATCGTTGCTTCATATGGCATGTGTAGGAATACTACTATATCTGGTCTTGGTAATTCACATAAATCAAATTCTAATTTTTCTATAAAGTCTAATATTTTATCTTTTTCCTTTTTAGTTTTAGCTTTTCCTGCTTGATGTCCCATATTAGAAGTTGTATATCTATCTAAAATAACATAATCATTTTTGTATATTTCTGCTTCAATTTCTTTTAAAAAGTTATATCTTCTATCTGCTGCATAATAAAGACTACTTACTATTGGATCAACAGAGGCTGATGTTTCTGGAAAAACACTTTCACCTAATTCTGGCTTTCCTAAATAAGAAGCACCAACTATTTTTCCAGTTGGAGAATTATATATTGGAAAAGAGTATCTTTTGACTTTAAATCCTTTATCAATTAAATATTTTTCTGCTTTTTTACTTTGAGTTTCTTTCCCAGAACCATCTGTTCCTTCAATTACAATTATCTTTGCTCTTTTCATAAATAATACTCCTTATATAAAAAAATTAACATGGGTAAAACATGTTAATGATAAAAGTCTTAACATTATTATTACCTCATTTTCATTATAACATAAGAAATATATTTTTCTAGTAAAAGTTATATTTTTTTGATAAAATATTTTTGGAAGTGATTTTATGGCAGAACAAAAAACAATAGTATTTAAAGTAAGTGATAATATTAAAGAAAAAATGATTGAATATTATGATTTACTTAGAAGAGATAAGAAACCTCCTTACTCTATTTTTCAAGCTGATGAAGGTGGTACAGTTATTACTTTATATGAAAGTGGTAAAGTTATGTTTCAAGG
>USNG01000065.1 GCA_900556025.1 uncultured Mycoplasmatota bacterium | reverse complement strand
TTTAATTAATTGATTTAAATAAAAAGTATGGTAGAATTCTTCCATATTTTTAACACAATTTTGCAAGTGCAAAATAAGAAATGATAGCACAACTATTCCTATATTTATATAGAATGAATTAGGGCAGTGCTATCATTCTCTTTATCCTGCTTATTGTTTACTTACTTATTTTTCATTAATTATCTCTTTAATAGTAGGTCTAAATACTAATCCAAATGTAATATCTTTGCCTTTAAATAAATTTAAATCTATTATTGGTATTACTTTTAATAATTCATAATTATCTAGTATTGCAGGATCAAATACTGCCATACCATTTTCAGTTCTATCTCCTTTATCTTCTCGATATTCAATTTCAAAATATTCTCTTAAATAACCCAAATATTTATTTACTTGTTTTCTTTTCATTGGAGAAGATACTAAAACCATTTCTTGTTTATGATTAACTTCAAACGGTAATTTATAATCATAAGCACCAACTTGTGTTAATTTAACTGCTTTATCAATAAAACCACTTCTAAAGTTTATTTGCTTAATATCTAAACTACCTGTATCAGTCTTATCAATCACAATATTATCTATATATTTTGAAATGAATTGTTGTTTTTCTTCTTTTGTTTTTATATCCCATTCAAATTTATAAAATTCTTTTTCTTTATAACCATTATCAATAGATATTTTTTCTATATCTCTACGAGCCATAACTTTTTCTATTGTAAAAGTATGAGTATCTAATTCATTTAACTCTTGTTTTTAAGTTCATGACTTATTTTAATTTCTTGTTTGATTATTTTTATCATAATATCATCAACACCTTTCTTAAACGACAAAAAAATCAATCTTTTCAGATTGATTTAATCATTAACGTCACATTGGTGCGACGATTTTTGCTTCTGGAGCCAATGTCGTAGATATCTACAACTTTTTTCCAATACACGAATTGATACATAAATATCAATCACTAAATATAGTTTATCAAAAAATGAAAAAAGTGGCAATTATTTCTTGGCGTCTTTATTCATTTTTTTAATTAATACCGGTCCTGATTCTTGAATTTCTGGCATAACAGGAGAATTTAATGCCTTAGTATAACTTTCTACTTGCTCATCAATAAATTGTTTATCTGATACTAATCCAGCATCAGATGTTTGATAAAAGTGATTTTCTTTTGAACTGCTATCAAAGTCAAGCATTAAATTAAATAATTTAGACATTTTATTAACCATTTCCGTATCAGTACTTGATATTATTTCTTGTGCTATTTTATCATTGCAAGAAATAATCGAACTAATTTCTCCAGTGCTTTGTATAGGTATTAGTAGTCCAACTAATTGAGCTGTATTCAAGGCAGTTCCCAAATTCAAATAACTGTTTTCTGGATTTGTATAATCTTTTTTAGGACATATATCTTGAAATAAATCTCTAAATTCAGGTAATGAATAAAATCTATATAACTTTTTTTCTAATTCATTATGTTTTATGTTTGGAGAACAACCATTTTTAAAATTCATTGCACAATATAATCTTATAAAATCAATTTCAGAAAATTCAGGATACTTAACAGTTTCTTTAATCATAATAAAACCTCCATCTATATAATATTATACCACATATAATGTGAATTTTTATATTTTTTAGTATCAATGATATTATTTAAATATTAAATTTCTATATTATAATCATCTTTTTCTTTAATTGAATCGTGTTCTTTACTGAATTTATAAGTCTCATTCAAATCTTTAATTGTGTCATCTTCAATAACACCATGTTCGTATAAATCTCTTGAAAATTCACAATACTTATCTCTATCTTTTCTATTAAATAATCTATTTTTTATAAATTGAATTAGTCTTATAAACTTATTTTTAAAATTGTTAAGTTCTGCAAATAAAGAATTATTTTCTTTCTTTAATTCATCAATCTCATTATCTTTTAACTTATTTTTTTCAGTAAGACTTCTAACTCGTAATTCCAATGCCTCATTGTTTTCGGTAAGTATTTTTATTTTGTTATTATTTTCTTTAATATTCAAGTCAACATTGTTAAGTGTTGTTGATAATTTTTGAATATTCTTATATTCTTTATTTGTATTTTCTACTTGGCTGATAAAACTATTGATTTTATCTTTATATTCATGCGTTATAACATATTTATCTTTTCTACCGAATGCTAATTTTAAATTATTAACAATCTCTTTTGTTTCTTTTACATTATTATCTAGCAAGTCAGATTGTTGTTTGGCTTTATTTAAACTTTCTTGATTTTTTTCAAGTTGTTCTTTCATTTCTAAATAATTGTCCATTTCAGTAATA
>USNG01000064.1 GCA_900556025.1 uncultured Mycoplasmatota bacterium | reverse complement strand
GGTTATGGCCAGCATTTAGAAACGGTAGGTCTGGAGTTAAATTTAATAAATCAAAAAGTTAATGAGAAGTTAGAAGATGGGTTTGATAAGACTAATAGAACTTTTACTGAAGTAATGAATAGATTAACTAGAATAGATGAAGCTCAAAAGAAAATAGATGGTTTAGGTAATGAGATTGTTTCTTTAGAGAGTATTTTAACTGATAAAAAAAGTAGGGGTATTTTTGGAGAAGTAAATTTGTATCATATACTTTCTAGTATTTTTGGTGAGAAAAATGATAAAATTTATCAAACACAATATACTTTATCTAATACAACAATTGCTGATGCAATTGTATTTGGTCCTGAACCTTTAGGGACAATTTGTATTGATTCTAAGTTTCCACTTGAGAATTATAGAAGACTTGTTGAGAAGGGGTTAACTCAGGTAGAGAGAGAAGCAAGAAGTAAAGCGTTTGATGCTGATGTTAAGAAACATATTGATGCGATTGCCAGTAAGTATATAATTAATGGTGAAACTACTGATCAAGCCATTATGTTTTTACCTGCCGAAGCTATATTTGCTGAGATTAATGCATATCATCCAAATATTGTTAAGTACGCTGCAAGTAAAAAAGTTTGGATTACTAGTCCAACTACATTAATGAGTTTACTTACTATTATACAATCTGTATTAATGGGTATGGAAAGAGATAAATATACTTCTGTTATACATGAAGAATTAAATAAATTAGGTATTGAATTTGGTAGATATAAAGAAAGATGGGATAAACTATCAAGAACAATTCAAACTGTTAATAATGATGTTGAAAATATTCATAAAACTACTGAAAAAATAACTAAAAGATTTGATTCAATTAATAATGTTAAAATAGAAGATAATAATATTAAAATGATTGATGAGGATTAAATGGAATATGAAGTTAGATTTTATTTTTCTAAAAGTGAAAAGGAAAATATAATCAATAAATTAAATAATATTAAAGATTTAAAATGTAGTGGTACTTTTTATGAGAAGACTACTCAATATAATTCTAGCGATTCTAATAATGATTTTTATTCTAAAAGTATAGATGGAAGATATAGAGTTAGAATTACTAAGGGTGAAAATGAAACTAAATGTATGTTAAGTTGGAAAAGAAGACTTAATGATACTAAAAGTGGAAATGTAAATAAAGAAGAGGAAATAGAATGTAGAATAGATCCTCGTGATTATGATAATTTTATATATCTAACTGAAAACGTAGTAAAGATGATTAGAGTTGAAAGTTATGAAAGATATAGAACAAATTATGATAATGATGAAATAGAAGTTTCTGTTGATTTATATCCTTTTGGATTAGCTTTAGAGATTGAGGCTAAGTGTGATAAAAATCAAGAAAAAATAGTAGAAAAATATGTTAAAAAACTAGGTTTAGATTTAAAAGATTCTTATAGATTATCATGGGATGATAAATATAGTGAATTATGTGAAAGTCAAAATATTAAAAAGTATAGTGATGTTTTATTTGAAAATAAAGATATGCCTAGTATGTAAGAATAGGAAAATTTAAAATGAAGATTACGTTAGTGACTGGCAATTGGGCTAAAGTCATGCAAGCTAAAAATTTTTTAGAACCACTTGGTTTTGAAATAGATAATGAAAAAATGGATACTATAGAAATACAAAGTGATTTTGTAGAGGAGGTTGCTAAGTATTAAGCTAAGTGGGCAAGTGAAAAACTTAAAAAGAATGTTATGAAAGTAGATACAGGAATAATGATAGAAGCATTAAATGGATTTCCAGCAGCATATACTCATTATGTTCAAGATACTATTGGAATAGATGGAGTTTTAAAACTAATGGAAAATGTTTCTAATAGAAAAGCTAAATTTGTTCAAGCATTAGGATTTTGTGAATATGGAAAAGATCCTATGGTATTTGTATCTATTACTAATGGAACTATTGCTGAAGAAAGTATGGGTTCTTATGGTTGGAGTTGGGATAAGATTTTTATTCCAGAAGGAAAAGATCAAACATTAGCATGTTTTGAAGATGAAGAAAGATTAAAACTTTGGAACGATACAGGATATATGCAATTAGCTAAATATTTAAAGAAATAAAAATTAATAAAAGATTTTTGATTACATATTATTATATTGGTGATATGTATGAAGAAAATCTTTTTATTTATGATAACTTTTTTGATTAGTTTTAGAGTTTTTGCGACTGTAGATTTAGCTAAGAATTCTAAAAGTGCTATATTGATTGAAAGTACTACTGGAAAAATATTGTATGAAAAAAATAGTAATGAAAAGAGAAGTCCTGCTAGTATGACTAAAATGATGACATTACTTTTAACAACTGAAGCTTTAGAAAATGGAAAAATCAAATTAGATGATATGGTTCATGTATCTAAAAATGCTAGTTCGATGGGTGGTACTCAAATATTTTTAGAGGAGAATAGTGAAATAAGTGTTGAAACATTATTAAAAGGAATATCTATTGCTTCTGCTAATGATGCTGCCGTTGCTGTTGGTGAATATATAGGTGGCACTTTAGATAATTTTGTTAGTATGATGAATAATAGATGTAAGGAACTTGGATGCAAGAATACTGAATTTAAAAATCCACATGGACTTGATGAAGAAGGACATTTGACTACTGCTTACGATATGTCTCTTATTGCACGTGAGTTAGTTAAACATGAGAGCGTATTAAAACTTACAAGTACTTATGAAGATAATATTAGTGTTTCAGGAGAGAATCATTGGCTTGTTAATACAAATAAAGTCGTGTTTAAATTTTACTATACTAATAATTATAGTAGAA
>USNG01000063.1 GCA_900556025.1 uncultured Mycoplasmatota bacterium | reverse complement strand
TCATTTAAAAGCAAATTTCTTACGAATTCACTTTCGTAAGAATTAACTTTGCAACCAAGAGTTTTTATATAAAATGTTTTCATTATAATGACACCCTGAATTCTTTTAGTATTTTTAAAAATTCTTCCTCCTCTAAATAATTTTGTGGTGCACTAATTTCTTTTTGATTGATTTCAATTTTATTAATTTTAGGAGCACCTTTACTTGATGATTCGTTTTTGTATGAAAGAGTTATATTAGAAGCATTTTTTAATAGTTGTTCATAACTAATAATTGCTTTCTTTTCTTGATCTTCTTCATATTTTTGAATGGCTGCTTGATTATCAGATAGTCCTAATGTTTCCATTCTTTCTCTTGTTCTTTTTTCTAGTTCTTCTGCTGATATTACAGCATTTTCTTCTTCACTACTTTCATAGTCTTCGATAACATCATCATATGTTTTGATATTTGGTATATCTATTTGTTTTATTAATGGTTTGTTTTCATCAAACACTTCTTCTTTACTAGTTGCTTTTAGTGATTCTAATCCTTCCAAAACATCATTATGCTCTTCTTTTGTAGTTGGAAGTGGAATAGCATTTCCAATATTTTTATCTAAATAATCAACATTACTTTTTGACTCTAATGCTTCTTTATATTCTTCCCTAGATTTCATTAATGCGATTATTAACACAACAAGTATTATTAGTACTATTACCAAAAACACTAAAAAATAATCACTTGTCAAAAATGCACTTAAAAAATCATCTATATTACTATTACTCATTACTATCACTTTCCTTCAAATATTTTAGTATTGAAGCTATCATTAAAGGAACTGTTTCTGTTCTTAAAACGTCATTTCCAAGAGAGGTTTTAATATAACCTTTTTCCACTAATAATTGTTCTTCAATAGTACTTAATCCTCCTTCTGGACCAAATACTATATTAATTTTATCATTACAGTTTTCTCTTGTTAATACTTGACATATATTTTTGACATCAGTTTTGTCAAGTGAACACATTATATTTACGTTTCCTATACTTTCAATATTTTTAGAATTTATGATTTTTTCTAGCCTAGGTTTATGAATTCTATATGATTGTTCTGTTGCCTCTTTTATAATCTTATTCCATCTTGTAAGCTTCTTTTGATAGTCTTTTTGGGGTAGTTTATACTTACAATGTTGGTATTCTACTACTATAAATTCTGTTACTCCGAGTTCTGTTCCATGTTGTAATATAAAACTCATTTTTTCTTCATTTAGAAGTGGCACATGAACAATAAATTCTGTTTCTTTTTTATGCTCTTTGAATACTTCAATTATGTTTGCATTTGTTAATTCTTTATTCAATGAACATATATAGCTTTTGTCATCATATACAACAATAACTTTATCATTTTCTTTCATTCTCATTACATTTTTTATATGATTTAAATCTTCAATATTTAAATACAATGTATTATCTTTTCTATCTTTTGCAAAATATTGTTGCATAAAACTCCTCCTTACTTTAAATATACTATTGTTTCTCCATCGTTATAATTATTTGTTTTATAATCTAGTACTCTTTTATCATTTTTTAGATATTTATGAGTTGTATGTTTTAATACTCCAGTACCTTTTCCATGTACAATCACTATTTTCTTTATATCTAATCTTAAATTATTATCTATGAAGTTATTCACTATTGCCATAGCTCCATATCTATCATAACCATGAATATCAATATGTGGAACATTATATAAAAATGGATCTATCATTTTTGTCACCTTTTCTTTTTTCACGATTATTATAGACAAAAACTCATTAAAACACAATATAAATTTAATAAAGATACAATTTTATTGTAAATTAAAAAACTCATTTCTGAGTTTCAATAATTATTTTTTTAAAGCATTGATTAAATCAGCTTTTTTCATAGCAGAAGTAATTTCAATTCCTGCTTTTTCACATTCAGCTTTTAATTCAGCTACTGTTAATTTAGCATAATCTTTAGCAGCTTCTACAGCTTTTTCAACTTTCTTTTCTACTTTTTCAGCAACTGTTGTAGTTTTTCCTTCTAAAGCATCTTTAGATAGTTTAACTAATTTAGTAAATTCTTCTGGTGCGAAAATAGCTAATTCACTAAGCATTTTTCTATTGATATCAATATTTGCTTTTTTAAGACCATTAATGAATTTTGAATAAACGATATCATTTGCTCTACAAGCAGCGTTAATTCTTGTAATCCATAATTTTCTAAAGTCGTTTGCTCTTTTCTTTCTATCATTGAAGCTGTATGCTCCACTATGGAATAATTGTTCTTGAGCAGTCTTATATAATCTATGTTTGCTTCCAAAATATCCTTTAGCTCTTTTTAATACTTTTCTTCTTCTGTTTTTAGAAACAGTTCCACCTTTAACTCTTGTCATTTATACTTCCCCCTTATTTAACTAGTCCTTTGTATCTTTTAGCATCTCCAGTGCTTAATACAGAACCCTTTCTTGCTTTTCTATTGAAGTCAGTTGACTTCTTTCCACTATTATGATTAGCTCCTACATGTCCAATTTTAGTTGAACCAGAGTTTCTAACTTTTATTTTTTTACTAATTCCACCATGTGATTTCATCTTTGGCATAATTACATCTTCCTTTCTTTTTCTACTTCTTTATTTCTATTTTTTTGGTGTTAAGAATAGTTGCATACTTCTACCTTCCATTTTAGGCATAGTTTCAATATCAGCTACATCTGAAAGTCTTTCAGCGAATCTCATAATGACATCTTTACCTAACTCTGGATGAGCAAGTTGTCTTCCTTTAAATCTAACAGCAACCTTTATTTTATGACCTTTTTCCAAGTAAGCTTTTGCATTTCTTAATTTAGTTTCAAAATCACCAACATCAATTGTTACACTAAGTCTATATTCTTTAGTTTCAAGATTTTGTTCCCTTTGTCTCTTTTTTGCCTCTTTTACTTGTTTTTGTTTTTCATAACGATATTTGTTATAATCAATTATCTTACATACTGGATTTTTAGGATCAGCATTTAACAACACTAAATCTAAACCAGCGTATTTAGATAATGTTAAGGCATCACTTATTTTCTTGATACCCATTTTTTCTCCATTAGGTCC
>USNG01000062.1 GCA_900556025.1 uncultured Mycoplasmatota bacterium | reverse complement strand
GGATTTAATAAGATAACAAAATAAAAATTATAAGATTTATTTCTTATAATTTTTTTATTTTGGAGTTTTATATATCAAGTTTTCATGTTATAATTTTGTTATAAGAATAGGATGTGCATAATATGGATTTGAGTAATTTATCTCAAGAAGATATAGATAGTATTAAAAACCAATTGTCTCAAATTGAACCTGGAACTGAAGGAACTGTTAGAGTTGGTTATGGCGATAGTGAGTTTCGTGTTTATATGCCAGAAGAGATTAATTATGATACAGGTATTCAAATTGCTGGTAGAGGTGGAGGAGGAATTGATGACTGCAATGAAGTGTTTAATCATGTAGTTGGTAATCAAAGCAATACTATTATTTTGTCGCCTATACATTTGGGCAATACGGATGACTGGATGACAAAAGGTTTAGATGTTATTGATTGTATTAAGAACAGCAATCCCTGTATAGCTGATACTACTGTTGTTTATCAAGGATATAGTGCTAGTTTTGGAAATACAATGCATTCTGTAGCAGCTAATTGTATAGAAAGAGGATATAATTTTATTCCTGTTTTAATGGAACCAAGAGATATATATAATAATGTTAAACTTACTCAAGAGGAAATAAATAATTTAATAAAAACAAAAACACCACTTGTGTATTTTGATACTAATCCTGATGTATTTGATGGTGATGTTTTTAAAAGAGCTCAAGGCGATATTTCTGAATTTGCTAAACAAGGTTTAACAGTTTATTATATTGAATATACTGCTGAGAAAGACAATGGAGATTCTCATGGATTTGTTAGATCTTTAAATGCTGATAGTGAGCTATGGGGTCTTAGCAATGGTTCATTTGATATACTTGGTTTGCCTAGTAAAATCACACATGGTGGTAAAGATTATAATATGTCTTATAAACTTTATAAATATGATAAAGATGGTGAAAGAGTATTAATTACTGATCCACAAGAACAAAGAATGGCTTTTTGCGAGATTATGTTTGGAAATGATATTATTTTTGATTTAGCTGATGTTACTCATATGTCAAACCATTATATTAGACAATCAATTTTTATTGGGAAGAATATTAAACTTACTATTTCTTCAATTAATGGTATAATGGAAGAATTTTTAAGTACTGATGCTGGATTTTTAGCAGATAAAATTAATTCAATTGTTTCTGTTATTAATAATACAAAAATAAGAGATTTAGTTATTGCAAATCAATATGCTAGTACAACTAGTTCACCTAAAATTCAAGATATTAAAATGTTAGAATATAAAGTTAATACCTTAAAAATACTTGATAATGTATTATCTTTTACAAAACAAGCTATGGATGCACAATTAAAGTTACAAGAGACAGAAAGAGACTTAAATAACGAAGCAGCTAATTTAGGTGGAACTGAGGTTAGTGACTTTAGTGTTTTAACTGGAGCTCTTGCAGGTTTACCTTTTACTATAGATCCATCTTTATCTGATGCTGAGAGAGCCAAAGAACTTGAAAGATTAACAGATTTAACATATGAAAACTTATATGGAGAAGAAGCTCGTAATGCTGCTAATGAAAAGGGATTAACTGGAACTGAGGCTGATAAATTTGTTGATGATTATTTAGATGCAGTAAGAGATAATTATGAAAGAATTATGAGTAATACAGATGTTAATGCTACTGTAGATAGTACTACTGTTACAGAAACATCAGTTAGTGGTAAATAGTATAAGATAGTAAAATTACTATCTTTTTTATTGTCTTTGTTTTGTCATCTAAATCAAATTTCATTTACTTTTTACTAATTACGTAGTATCCTATTATTAGAATAAGTGAGGTATTTTATGAGTACAAATGGAAATGTTGATACTTCTTTTATGACAGAAGATCAGTTAAGAGCATATAATGATATTAAGGCAGAATATGAGGGATCTGAAATTGGCATTAGCGTTGCTCCTGTTGAAGGCAGCGATAAAGTAGTTATTACTTCTACTACAGATTTAAATAGTAATATGTTTGAAATATATTTACCTGCGAAAATAGATGAGAATACTAAGTCTTATACTTATTATAATCCTTGTGGTATTACTTCGAGAGGTGCTTCTGGAAGTTATGTAGTAGATAATGCTATTACTAATGCTATAGATGAGAATAACGATGCAATTTTTTGTATGACTTCTTCTGATGATAAAAATGAATTAGGGTTGCGTACTATAGAAGCTATTTATGGTGAGAACGCTTTTAATTCACACACTTGTATTGGTTGGAGTGAAGGTGGAGGTACTGTTTATACAAGAACTCTTGACAAGATTAGGAATAATCCTGATTTAGAACCACAAACTATGGTTTTTCTTGATCTTCAATGGAATGGAGGTCAATTAGATACTAGTGAAGAAAATCTTAATTTAATGAAAGAAAATGGTACGGTTATAATGGCATTTGAATCTGTTGAAACTTTACCAGATCAATATAAAACTTCACAACATTATAAAGAAATAGCTGCGGCTGGTATTCCTTTAGTCATTATTGAAATTCCTGGGGATCATGGTGAAACTCCTGCTACTGTTTTTCAAGATAATTTACTTGCATTTTTAAATGGTCAAACTGATGAAATACCTTCTGCTTTAGGATTTTATAAATTTGATGAGAATGGTAATTTTGTTCCATTTGATGATGTTAATGAAGCTATCAGAATTATGAGACAAAATTTAATTTCTGAGGGAAAAATACCAACATTTACTCCAGAACAAATAGATGACATGTATGAGAAATATAAAAAAGAATATGAGTCTTATAACATGTATATGAGAGAATCTTTAGATAATATAAATGGTATGATGAGTGAATTCTTGACTACTGATGCTGGATTTTTAGCAGAGAAAATTCAAGCTTTAACTAGCAAAATAAATGGTACTAGAATAAAAAATTTAAAAATTACTGCAGATTATGCAAGTACTACAAATTCTCCTAAAATTCAAGATGTTAAAATTATGGAATATGTTGCTAAGACAAGTGAATTATTGTTTAAGACTCTTGAATGCGTTGAATTTGCTATGCATGCTCAAATTGAAATAGAAGCTACTGAAGATAATATTAAAGATAGGGCTGAAGACTTGGCCGGCGGAAGAAACACAACTGATGCTGTTCTTGCTGGAGCTATTGCTGGTTTGGGAGCTGCTGCTGATGCTCTTGGATATACTGGTGCTAAAAAGCAAGAGTACATTGACTCAGAAACTGCTAAACTTTATGAAAAATATTATGGTGAGGAAGCAAACAAAGAAGCTGAAAGTAAAGGTCTTAGTGGAGAAGAAAAAGATAAATTTGTTGATGATTATATAAATGATAGAATAA
>USNG01000061.1 GCA_900556025.1 uncultured Mycoplasmatota bacterium | reverse complement strand
AGTGTCTCAAATGTTTTAAAAGAAATACTTCCTTGTTTATTTAATTCTACTTCTATACTACTTAATACTTCCACTACTTCACTTACTACTACATTATTTTCTTTAGATATAATTTTTCCTCATTTCTTTCATTGTTTGATATGTTATGATAATTAGTCTTCTAACATAGTCATAACAAAACTTAGTTTCTAGTTATAACTATGTTGTTTCTATATTCCTCCTTCCCTTCAAAAACTAAGTTATCATCATTATTAAACATAAGTTTCTCTTAATAAATAAGGAAATCTATCACATATATAATACTACAAAATAAGTATTACAGTCTATAAATAGTCTAATGTATTGTACTTTTATTATCAAATATAGTCTAATATATAGACAATTTATTAAAAAAAATGTAAAATTATTATAGTAGTAAATTTATGAAAGGTTCTGAATTATGGATAATAGAAATGTTTTAGAAGTTTTGGGTTTTATAATTGACAGCTATGAAAAAAAACATAATATTAAAACTACTGAAATAGCTGAAATCTGTGGTGTAGGTCGTTCCACATTGTTTCGTATAAAATCTGGTAATTATG
This sequence comes from uncultured Mycoplasmatota bacterium, assembly GCA_900556025.1. Next base: position 2,889 of record USNG01000061.1, on the reverse strand, counting down.
ATTTTAACATCACATATAATCTTATTAATAAAATTTTGGATGGTTTAGGTTATACTTATTCAGATTTTAACAAGATGTTAGAAGCAAATGCTCCTAATCTCTTACCAATAGAAGATGATGGATTTATACGAATTCATAAAGATTCAAGAATTTATGATTTAGTTAAAGATGCAGTTAAATTAAATGATGAAGACTTGGATCTAGTACATAGTTTTATAAAGAAAATGATGTAACATAGTAAAACTTGAAAAAAGTCTTTTTTTATATCTCAATTTCTAAGTCGTCTTCAATTTCTTTAATGTCATTTTCTTTAAACCATCCTGTTTCTTCATCCCATTCAATTTCATTACTTTTTAATTTTTCAATATTACTCAAGATAGAGTTCTTAAAATATCCGTATAAATTTTCTATCTTCTCTCCATTTTCATCATGATAATTCCTAGACATAACCCTAGGAATAATATAGTGATTTATTATAACCAGATCTTTAAACGATTCTCTTTCAAGTAAATCATCAAATAGTTTATCATAATAAAATATTTGCATATCATCTTCTTTAATAAAACCTCTATTTACTAAATCAACGGTTAATGGATTATGTTCTTCAGCATCAAAAAAAGATGATTTTTTGGTTTTATCATCTTTATCAGTTTTATCTATTTGTTCTTTAGTATTTTGTATAATAGTATTTATTTGTATGTCTTTTTCGGCATCTCCTTCTACGGTATGCCCTTTTTGGGTATCTGGATTATTTTTATCTTTTTCAAGGGTAATTGGTTGTTCATAAATAATATAATTATATTTATAATACCCTTTATCACCACGAGTTTGCTCAATGACAAGATAGCCATTGTCTTTTAATTCGTTTAATATTGTTCGTATTGCTTTTGTATTTTCTTTACTTACGCTGACTAATCCTGCAAGGGAATAATCCCAGTCAGCAGGGAGACTTAGCATAAATGAAAGTAACCCTTTAGCTTTAAAAGATAAATTTCTATCTTGTAGATGATAGTTACTCATAACCGTATAATTTTTTGTTTTTTCTATCTTGAACACCATTTATTATCACCCTTTCTTTTTTATAAATAAAAAAACTAACAAAATTGTTAGTTATAAACTTACATTAATATTTTACAAACTCAACATTATCTATAACGACTATATCTCCTTCTTTGCGAACCTTAATTTCATTAACAAACTTTTCTAAAAAATTCATTCTATCCTGATTTGATAGATTATCCCAATTCAATTTAATATTACCTACAAAATCTTTAATTTCATTATAATCATATATTATATTTTCAATTTCAGGAACTATTATTTTATCAAGATTATCTTGAAATATTTTTTGCTGTTCATTAATTTCATTTGTTAATGTCTGATAGTCTTCAATATTTATTGTGTCATCAATAAATTTCTGTCTTATACTTTTTTTCTTATCCTCTAATTTATTAATTTTATTTTGAAGTTTTTTTCTTTTATCTTCTATCTCAGAAATCTTTTTTTGCTTTTTCATTATTTCTTCTGTTGGAGTCATGTTTGGCAATTTTTCTAAATAATTCATGAAAGCATCTTCCATCTTATAGTGAGAAAAACCAGTTGCTTCACAGAATCCTCTACAATGTGCATTACAAGAATAAGTGATATACATTTTTCCATGTTGCATTTGCTGTCTTGCAGACATTGTTCCACCACATAATGAACATTTTATAGTGTGAAAATAATACGCATTTGAATTAGGATACCTGCGAACACAGTATTTTTTTCTTGTTGCAATAGTTTTGTTTGCCTCATTCCATGTTTCTTCATCCAAAATAGGTTTAACATTCACCCCATCTACTAAAAATGATTTATGTTGATTCTTTTTAGCAACACCATATCTAACTTTTCCTACATATAATGGATTTCCTATAATTGATTTTATAGTACCAGAAGCCCAATGTCCTCCTCTTTTTGTTGGAACATTTGTTATATTAAATTTCTTAGCAATTTTAAAATATGACTCTCCACTTATATATAATTCAAATATCTTTTTAACAAGTTCTGCTTCTTCCGAATTAATTTCCAGCTTTCCTTCGCCAACAATATAATCATAACCATAGACACCATTAGTATTCGTATAATTACCCTCTCTGGTTTTTTGCTCATATCCAAAAGAAACTCTCTCAGCCAAATTCTCACGCTCAAATTCGGCAAATATTCCAATAATTTTGACAAACATTCTTCCAACTGCATTTGAAGTATCAATTTTTTCTGTTTGTGAGTTAAATGTACAATTATTACTTTCAAAAAATTCTATTAAATAAATTAGATCTTTCATACTTCTCGTTAATCTATCTAACTTGTAAATCAAAACATTATTAATCTTACCAGACTTTACGTCCTCTAACATTCTTGTTACTTCTGGTCTATCCACTAAATTCTTTCCACTTATTCCGTCATCAACATAATAATCAATTATATCCCATTCATTAGCTTCTGCATACTTTGTAAGTTTTTCTCTTTGAGCGTGAATTGAGAATCCATCTTTTGCTTGATCTTCTGTTGAAACACGAATGTAAATTGCAGTTTTTTCTCGCATAATTTCATCTCCTCTATCTAAAATTAAATAGATTCAACGATCTTATTATTTAATAAAATTTTTGGGATACTACATTTCAAAAAGAATTTCATAATATCTATTTGAACATTTCTACAAATTAGATTTTCACTAATGTTATCACCTGCTTTCTATTTAAGTATAGAAAAGCAATAACAAAAATATGCAATTAACAATCCAAAAACTTATAAACTTTTTATAGTAAAATATAAATACAAAACTAGTCGTGTTTATGTTCTACTATAATTATTAGTATAGTAAAATTTAAACACGACTTTATTTGTATTAAC
>USNG01000060.1 GCA_900556025.1 uncultured Mycoplasmatota bacterium | reverse complement strand
ATAGAAGAAAAAGAAAAGCAAAGAGAGATATCACTGAAGGTCAAGCACATATTCACTCAACATTTAATAACACTATCGTAACAATCACAGATAAAGAAGGTGGAGTAATTAGTTGGGCATCTTCAGGAACTGTAGGATTTAAAGGTAGTAAAAAGAAAACTCCTTTTGCTGCTGGAATGAGCGCTGAAGCTGCTGGAAAAGCTGCATACGACGCTGGAATTAGAAAAGTTGAAGTATTTGTTAAAGGAATCGGCGGTGGACGTGAGACAGCTGTAAGAAGTTTACAAACAGCTGGATTAGAAATCACTGCTATTAATGATGTAACACCAGTACCACACAATGGATGTAGACCACCTAAGAGAAGACGTATATAATTAAAGGAAGGGGAATAAATATTATGTTACAATTTATTAAACCAGATTATAAAGTAAACGAATATGTTGAAAGTAATTATTATGGAAAGTTCGTTTTAGAACCACTTGAAAGAGGTTTTGGAACTACTATTGGAAATGCTCTTAGAAGAGTCATGCTATCTAGTTTAGAAGGAAGTGCAATCACTGACATTAAAATTGATGGAGTAATGCATGAATTCCAAAAAATAGATGGAGTTGTAGAAGACGTTACAGAAATTATTCTTAACTTAAAGAAATTAGTATTAAAAAATCATAGCGAAAATGATCAAGTTTTATATTTAAAAGCTGATAAAGAAGGAGAAGTTCATGCTTCTGCTATTGAAAAAAATGGTGAAGTAGAAATTGTTAATCCTGATTTATTAATTGCAACATTATCAAAGGGTGGAAGTCTTAACATGACTATGACTGTATCAAATGGTCGTGGATATGTAGACGGAAAAGAAAATGCTAAAGCAGTTAAAGATGTAATCGGTGCTATTGGTATTGACTCACTTTATAGTCCAATCGAAAGAGTAAGCTATGAAGTAGAACCTGCTCGTGTAGGACAAAGTGATAATTATGATAAATTAACTCTAAACGTTTGGACTAACGGAGCTGTTAAACCAGAAGAAGCAGTTGCTCGTGCAGCTAAAATTATTATTGATCACTTTGAAGTAATTACTGATTTACACAATTTAACAGGATTAGATAGTGTATTAGCAGATAAAGAAGAAGATTCAGTAGCTAAAACATTAGAAACTCCTATTGAAGAATTAGATTTATCAGTTAGAGCTTACAATTGCTTAAAGAGAGACGCAATTCATACATTACAAGATTTAACATCAAAATCTGAATCAGAAATGATGAAAATTAGAAATCTTGGTAAAAAATCATTAAAAGAAGTAATGGATAAAGTAAAAGATATGGGACTTAAGTTCCGTGATGAAGATTAGGAGGCAAGAATGGCATTATATAGAAAATTAAATAGAGAAACTCGTATAAGAAGAAGTATTCTTTCTAGTTTAACTAAAGATGTTCTTAAAAATGGTCATGTTGAAACTACTGAACAAAGAGCTAAAGAAGTTCGTAAATTCGTAGACAAAATGATTTCATATGCTAAAAAAGGAGATTTAGGTTCTAGAAGAAAAGCACTTGCATTCTTAAATAACGATAAAGATTTAGTTAAGAAATTATTTGAAGAATATGCTGTTACTTATAAAGATAGAAACGGTGGATATACAAGAATAATCAAACTAAAAGAAAGAATCGGAGACGATGCTTTAATAGTTCGTTTAGAATTAGTTTAAGACTGAAAATTAAATTCAGTCTTTTTTATTTGTATCAAATGTTATATAATGATTAATATAGAAAGATAAAGAGGAGCATATGAAAAAAGAAGACGAAAAAATAAAAAAAGATGATTTACATAGTGAAAAAGAAGACAAAAAAGAAGAAAATATAAAAGCAAATCATAATCATAAAGATAAATCCAAAAAAACGACAAAAAAAGCCAAAATCGGCTTTAAAATCAATCGTAAGAAAGAGAATGATGAAATACAAGATAACTTAGATTTTAATCTATTAGAAGTCGTTATAATAGTCTTAATTACAGGAATAGTAGTAAGTGTAGTAAGTGGTTTAATTGTTTTCAATAATTATGATAAGATTGTTAAAAATAATGCAGAAAGAACTAATGCTGAATTAAGTGAATTTATTGAAAACTATAATAAAATAGTTGATAACTATGTAGATGAAGTAGACAAAAAAGAATTAATTCAAAATGCTATCAAAGGAATGTACAATTACTTAGGTGATGATTATACTATGTACATTGATGAAGACGAATCAGAAAACCTAGAAGATCAATTAACTGGAGAATATACTGGTCTAGGAGTAGAAATTGCAACATACGTTTCAGAAAACAGCACAAATACTAATATAATCACTAAAGTATTCAAAGATTCATCAGCAGAAAAAGCTGGATTAAAAGTAGGAGATATAATTTCAAAAATTGATGATATAGATTTAACTCATCAAACATCTTCATTTATTGCAGATAGAGTTAAAAATGGAACTGCTGAATCATTTACAATTACATATATTAGAGATAATAAAGAAAATACTATTACAATTAAAAGAGCTCATGTATATATTAATTCAGTAAATACAAAAAAATATGATAATACTCTGTATATGAAAATAGATACTTTCTCACTGACAACTAAAGATCAAGTAGAAAAGGCAATAAAAGAGTTAGATGACAAAACAAATTCATTAATTATAGATTTAAGAAATAATACAGGTGGATATTTAACATCAGCAAATGATACAGCAGAGTTATTTTTAGATAAGGGTCAAATAATATATCAATTAAAAAATAGAAACGGAATAGTATCAAAATATGAATCTAAAACTAATAAAATAAAAGACTTCAAAAAAATAGTTATGTTAGTTAATGAATCAAGTGCATCAGCATCAGAAGTGTTAACATTAGCATTAAAAGAAAATTTAAATGCTATAGTAGTAGGAAAGAAAACATTTGGCAAAGGAACAGTACAAGATAAAAGTACATTATCAAATGGTTCAATAGTTAAATTCACTACATCATATTGGCTAAGTCCAAATGGTAACTCAATAAATAAAGTTGGAATTGATCCTGATTATGAAGTAGATGAAGAAGATGAACAATTAAAGAAAGCGCTAGAGGTTGCTAAATAATAATGCAAAGTTACTAAAGAAGATTAAAATAAGATTAGTCTTCTTTTTTATATTCACTTTACACATGAATTAAACTTTATTTGATATAAAATAATACTATGTGATAAAATAAAATAAAGAAGAGGTGTCTTATGAATATTAAAGTAGGAGACACACTTGTGATTCATTGTTATAAGCATAATGGTGTTATATATGAATCATCGAAAGTTGCATATGTTATAGATATCAAAGACGACTATATAGTATTAGGTGATGAAAATGTACTTATCACTAAACAAGACGGAAGAAGATGGCATACAAAAGGATCAGCAATTATGTTCTTCTATAAAAAAAGATGGTTTAATATAATTGCACAAATAAAATCGGATGGTATATTTTATTATTGCAATATTGCAAGTCCATTTTTAATAGACGATGGAGCATTAAAATATATAGATTACGATTTAGATTTGAGAGTATTTAATGATGGAGCATTTAAAATACTAGATAGAAATGAATATAACTATCACAAAAAGCTGATGAATTATCCAAAAGAAATAAATTATATTATTAAAGAGGAGCTATCATCACTAATAGAAATGAAAAAATCAGGTGTGGAACCATTCAATAGAAAAACTATTGAAATGTACTATGATTTATTCAAAAAGGTAAAAGAAAGTGTAAAAAAATAGAGAATAAATCATAAAATATAAGGAAGTATTTAAAAAAATACTTTTTTTTATAAAAAGTGTTGACACATAAAAAATAAAGTGATATATTAATTCTCGTTCTTGAAGGAGAACAAAAAAATTAAAAAATATAACACAAATAAGGTTAAAAATTCAATTTTGACAGAAAGAAATAAAAAAAATAAAAATTTTCAAAAAACTGTTGACATGATATTTGAAAAGTGTTATATTAATTGAGCTTTCATGAGAAAGCGAAGAAAGATATACATTGATATTTGAAAATTACATTTTAAGAAGCTTGAAAATACAAAAAATAAAAAATTTGTAAAAAAAGTAAAAAAAATGTAAAAAAGGTGTTGACTTTACAAAATATTAATGATATATTATATAAGCAACCGAATGAAGTAGGTTGAATGATCTTTGAAAACTAAGTAAAATAATGAGTTTTGTAGACAGGATTAAAATGAAATCAATTCTTTAACAATAAAAAGAATTTTTTATTGAGAGTTTGATCCTGGCTCAGGATTAACGCTGGCGGCATGCCTAA
>USNG01000059.1 GCA_900556025.1 uncultured Mycoplasmatota bacterium | reverse complement strand
GGAGAAAAAATACAAAAGAAAGCAGAAGAAGCAGGAATAACTCCTCAAGAATATGTTGACAAAATGGCTGAATCAGCTAAAGAACTTTGGAAAAAACTTAACATCACAAATGATGACTTTATAAGAACCACTGATGAAAGACACATATTATCAGTATCTAAAGCATTCGAAATATTATATAATCAAGGAGACATATATTTAGGAAAATATAAAGGCAAATATTGTGTACCTTGTGAAACATTCTATACTGAAAGTCAATTAGTTGATGGAAAATGTCCTAGTTGTAATAGAGATGTAAAAGAAGTAGAAGAAGAAACTTATTTCTTTAATATGAAAAAATATGAAGAAAGATTAAAAGAATTCTACAAAGAAAATCCAGACTTTTTAGTACCAATTACAAAGAAAAATGAAATAATGAACAGCTTTGTAAATGTAGGAATAGAAGATCTATGCATATCAAGAACAACTTTTAACTGGGGAATTCCAGTACCAAATGACCCAAAACACGTTATGTATGTTTGGCTAGACGCATTATTAAACTACGTAACTGCACTGGGATATTTAAGTGATGACGAAAGTTTGCTAAACAAATTCTGGCCAGCAGATGTTCAAATAATTGGTAAAGACATACTAAGATTTCACGCAATATATTGGCCTATATTCCTAATGGCTCTAAATTTACCTACACCTAAAAAACTATTTGTACACGACTTTATAATGATGAGAGATGGCAAAATGAGTAAAAGTAAAGGAAACACAATATATCCAGATATACTAGCTGATGCTTATGGGGTAGATGCAGTAAGATATACAATCCTAAAAAGCTTGCCATATGGCCAAGATGGAGAATTCACTCCAGAATCATTTATAGAAAAATATAACACAGACTTGTGTAATGACCTAGGTAACTTAGTAAATAGAACAGTAGCTATGATTAACAAATACCAGGGTGGAATAATAAAATTACCAAAAACTAAAACCCAATTTGATGATGAACTTAATAACTTCATAAATACTGAAATAGAACTATATGAAAAAGAAATGGAAAACATCAATATTCAAAATGCAATATCCCACATACTTAACATAGTATCAAGAACTAATAAATACATAGATGAAACAAGCCCTTGGGTATTATATAAAGAAGAAAAAATGGATGAATTAGAAAGTGTAATGTACAATCTATACGAAGCAATTAGGAGAGCAGCAATTTTATTCGTACCATTCATTCCAGAAACAAGTAAAAAAATCTTTAATCAAATGGGATTAAAAGAAAATCAAACAACATATAACACTTTAAAAGAAATAAACCTAGAAAACAACAAAGTAATTGAAAAAGGTATTCCACTATTTGAAAGATTAGATGCAAGTGTTGAAGTTGAAAGACTTAAAGAATTAATGAAAACAGAATAAAATACTTGATTTCCAAAAGGAAAAGTAGTAAAATCAAATTAAATTTATTTTGGAAAGGGAAAATATGATAGGTATTAAATATAAAGTAAAAATATTTAAAAAAGATAATTTATTTATAATTAAAAATCAATCTGTAAACTTTTCTAAAATTACATCAACAAATAAAACAGTGACTCTAAATAAATAGAAGTCACTGTTTTATTTGTTAAAAGGAGGTAAAAATGCAAAGAGAAGTATTCGAAAAAGAAAAACAAAAACTAGAAGAAGTAAAAGAAATAACTGCAAAAGTTATTAAAGAAGAAGAAAATGACTTAGATGACTTAATGAAAGACCTAATAAAAAACAAAAAAGACAATTGGGTAACTATAGACAGAAAAAAGTTGCATATAAAAAATCTAGAAAAATCAAGGTTTTCTCCATACTTTGCGAGAGTAGACTTTATAAATGATGAAAGCAATATAACCGCATACATAGGTAAAACAGGAATAATTGATGGCTCTGACATAGTAGTAACTGACTGGCGTGCTCCAATAAGTTCATTATATTATGAAAGTGAAATAGGCACGGTAACATATGAAGTAAGTGGAGTTAAAGTAAATGGAGAAATGCCACTAAAAAGACAATACGTAATCGAAGAAGGAAAATTAACAGAATATTTTGATGTGGACCTAGTATCAGGAGATGCCTTACTTCAAAAATATCTAAACAGCAATAATGACAGCAGACTAAAAAGTGTAGTATCCACAATACAAAAAGAACAAAATGAAGTAATAAGAAGAAAATTATCAGAAAACATAATCATAGATGGAGTTGCTGGTTCTGGTAAAACCACAGTAGCCCTTCACAGAATAGCATATTTAGTATATAACTATATCAAAACAATAAATGCGGAATCATACTTAGTAATCGGACCAAACGAAGTATTCTTAAAATACATAAAATCAGTATTACCAGACTTAGATGTATCAAACGTAACGGAATTAACTTATGAAGAATTCACGAAAAAATACATAGAAGAAAATATTAAAATATTACCTAGTAGCTTTAAAGTAAAAGACAAAATAAATGGTATAACATCTAGTATAGATAAATATAAATGTTCCCTTGAATATAAAGAATTATTAGATAAATACTTAAATGATTATATAAATAAAATCCTGCAAAAGCCTTTAGAAATAGAAGACTTCATAGTATTAAATAAAGACATAATAAAAGAAGAATTCCTGTCATCACAAGGATTATATACCAGGAGCATAACAGCTAGAATCGAAAAAACTACAGAAAGACTAGCTAAATACATAAAGGCAAATTACCACAAAATAAAATCAAGATATGACTCACATATATTTAGTATATATAGTAATGCCCAAACAGAAGAAGAACGAAACATAATAAAAAATAAAATAAAAAAAGACACTAAAGAATTGAATTCGGATTGTAAAAACCTATTAAAAGAATACTTTAAAGATCTTAAATGTAAACCTACCAAGATATATAAAGAATTTTTAAACAGTATAAATGATGAAAACCTAACACCTTTAAAAGAGCAAACACTCAGAAACATTAGCAAAAACATATACGAATATGAAGACTTAGCAGCCCTAATTTATATTAAATCATACTTAAATCCAAATAAAAAATTCACAGAAATAAGACACGCCGTAATAGACGAGGCACAAGACTTGGGATTATTTAACTACTATGTGATGAAAAAAGCATTATCAAATGCAACATTCAGTATATATGGTGACTTAGCACAGTCAATTTATGACTACAGAAGTATAACAAACTTTGACGAAGTAAAAGAAAAAATATTTAATAATGAAGCTGAAATAATAGGATTTACTAAAAGTTACAGAACCACCAACGAATTAATGTCAGTCGCAAACAAAGTGGCAAAAAGCATTAACCTAAAAGAAGCAGATTTAGTAATAAGAAGTGGTAAAGAAGTAAACTTTATCAAAACAAATGAAATTGCAAATATAATAAAGGCTAAAGTAAATGATGCAATTAATGACGGATATAATACTATAGCAATAATTAGCAAAACAGAAGAAATGTCTAGAATTATAAACAATGATTTAAAGAAAATTGGATTAGACATACCTAATGTCGAAGAAACAGATGACTTAACTGATGAAAAATTTAAAATATGTACAATATCAAATTATCTATCAAAAGGATTAGAATTTGATGCAGTAATAATAAACGATGCAAGTGAAGAAATATACAGTAGTAATAATGACTTAGATATGAAACTTCTATACGTAGCAATCACTAGAGCACTCCACGAATTAACAATAATATATAATGGAGATTTAACAAAACCATTACTAAAATAGTTGAAATTTTAAAAAGAAGTGGTAAAATAATAAATATGTTAAATGTATTGATTAGGACACGACTAATAATGGTTATTTACAAAGCGAATTGTAGATGGTGAAAGGCAATTAAATAACTTATTAGTTACTACCTATAAACAGGACTCGAAAGATGTTCCCGGGGAAAACCTCGTTAAATAAATGAAGTAAAAAAACGGATGGTACCGTGCTCTAGCACTCCTTTAAAGGGGTGCTTTTTCATTTAACAAAAAAGAAAGGAAGATAAAAATGATAAACATTAAAGAAAATGAAAAACTAAGTGTAATGAATCACTCTTGTGCCCACTTACTAGCGCAAGCAGTACAGCACTTATATCCTAATGCAAAATTCTGGGTAGGACCAGTAATCGAAGAAGGATTCTACTATGATATAGACTTAGGAGACAATGTAATAAAAGAAGAAGACTTAGAGAGAATAGAAAAAGAAATGAAAAAAATTTCTAAAGATGGTAAAAGAATAGTAAGACACGAAATAACTAAAGAAGAAGCACTAGAAAAATTCAAAGATGACCCATACAAAATAGACTTAATAAGCAGAATGGATGAAAATAGTACAGTAATAAGTTGTTACTCACAAGGAGACTTTACAGACCTATGCCGTGGACCACACGTAGAAACAGTAAAAGAATTAAAATACTTTAAACTACTAAAAGTCAGTGGTGCATACTGGAAAGGCGATGCTAAAAACAAAATG
>USNG01000058.1 GCA_900556025.1 uncultured Mycoplasmatota bacterium | reverse complement strand
TTTATTAGTTTCTAATATTATTTCATTATCATTAATAGGTTTTTGACCCTCAATGTTAGATTTTAATTCACGTACACTTTTTACATTACCATAAAACCAAAAAGTATTATCATCAGTTAAACTATATGTAGTATCTAAAATTATATCATCCTTCACTACTGATTTTACATAATCAAGTTTACTTATTTTATCTAGTTCTTCATTTGTAATTACACTATTATCACTTTTTTTAATTACAACTCTTTCATCAGATAAATCACTAAAATAATAGTTATAACCATTTTTATTTTCTTCATACTCTGCTTTTCTAAACGAAGAATATATTCCTAAAAAGGCAAAAGTAATTAATAAGAATACCATTAAAAGTAAAATAAACTTCATAGGTAAATTAAATGTATTTCTTACTCCAAGTCTAATTTTATTTAAAAAACTAATATTTTTATATTCATGAAGACTTGCTTTACTTTCTTCATAAGGTTTAATTGTTATATCCTCACGAACTTTTCCATCATGCATTTCAATCTTACGAGTAGCAAGATCCTCAACATCTTCATAATTATGAGTTACAACAATTACAAGTTTATCTTTTGCTACTTTTGCAAGTAGTTTCATTATAGAGGCAGCAGATCTACGATCTAAATTACCTGTTGGTTCATCCGCAATTATTATTGGTACATCTTTAGCAAGTGCTCTTGCAATTGCTACCCTTTGTTTTTGACCACCAGATAAATGAGAAACTTTACTATTTCTATATTTGTATAAATCTACTTCCTTAATTAATTCAATAACTTTATTTTTAATATCTTTTTTCTTAAAACCATTTAACAAAAGAACTAACTCAATATTCTGATACACTGTATAACTACTTACTAAATTAAATGATTGAAATATATTACCTATATAACTTTTACGATAATGTTCTGCTTCCTCATTACTATAATGACTTGTTTCCATGCCATTAATATACATTTCTCCTTCTTCATATGAATCAAGCCCAGAAATTACATTTAATAATGTACTTTTTCCACTTCCACTTTCTCCAGTTATTGCTACGAATTCACCTGGTTCAAATTTTAAAGATACTTTGGAAAATCCTGTAGCTATAATTCCTTTGCTATAATAAAATTTTGAGACATTTTTTAATTCTAACATATTGTTCTCCTTTGACTTTTTATAATATATATACTCTTACATTTTGTAAATATCATTTGACACTTATTTATTAATATGTAACAATTTATACTTCTTTCTTTTTATTCAATATAAATCATATTTTAGTTGCATACTACCAATTATTGGTTGTTTTATGTAATTTTTGGTTGCACTACAATATAATACGATTTACCACTCTTTTACATTACCATTTTTTATCTATTGTACATTTTATTGTCATATCTATTTTATTATATCAAAAAAGCTAGTGAATTTCACTAGCTTACAATATTGTTACTTCCCAAAGTTATTTTTATTTCTTTTTCTTTTCCATTCCTTTCTACTTTTATTGTAATTTGTTCACCAACATCGTATTTATATAACTCATGTTTGAAGTAAGATGAATTAGAAACTTCTTTACCATTAACTTCTAAAATCTTATCTCCTTTTTGTAATCCAGCTTTATCTGCAGCACTATTTTGTTCTACATATTCAATGTAAATTCCACTAGTATTTGAATAATAATTAGTAGCGTCATATATTGTTATTCCTAAATAAGGTCTAGATATTTGTTTTCCACTAATTATAGATTCTGCATATTTTAAAGCTTCTTCAATTGGTATAGCAAAGCCAATTCCTTCTATTTGTGAGCTTGCTAATTTCATATTTGTAATTCCAATTACTTGACCATTTGAATTACATAAAGGTCCTCCACTATTTCCAGAGTTAATTGCTGTATCAGTTTGTAATACTTCCATTACATATGTTGATTTATTGTCAGAAGATGTTACTTCAACTAATCTATCTTTTCCTGATAATATCCCTCTTGTAACACTCCATGAATAAATGCTTGAATCAATTGGAGCTCCTACTGCAAAAGTTGTATCTCCAACTTTCATATCTTCACTACTTCCGGTTTCAGCAATTAACAAAATGTCATCTTTACTTACAGATAATACTGCTATATCTGAATAATCATCACTTCCAACAACATCTGCTGTTACTTGTTTATTGTTTGTAAATGTAACTTTTACGCTATTGGAATTACTTATTACGTGACTATTTGTTAAAATATATGCTTTATCGCCTTCTGTTTTAAAGACAAATCCTGTTCCACTGGCATATGCTCTATTATTTATATAAGTTTCAATTGTTACTACAGAATCATATACTTTTTCTACTGCATCTGCAATACCTTTATCGGTTACAGTAACACTTTTTTCTAACTTGGTTTTTTCAACAATTAAATTCTTTAAATAATAATTATAAAATAAACCAAAGATTCCTAAACATATTGCAAAAGTTATTATTATTGATATTAAGACATTTTTATTTTTTTGCCAAAAATTACCATTTTCTTTTTTATTTATTTTTTGTTTAATTGTTGAAGTTGATTTTATTGTTTCTTCTTCAACTTTATCATCTAGTTTAATATCTTGTTCTTCTTTCTCAATTTCTTTTTCTTTTAAATTATTCTCTTTAACCACTTCTTTCTTTTTATCTAATTCTTTTTCATTTTTAACTTCTTCTTTATCTACATTTGATTCTTTTTCTTTATCATCATTTGTAGAATAATTAGCATCTTTAATCTTCTTCATTTCCTCGCCTCAATTAAAGTATAGTTTTTTAATGTTAATATTTTGTGAAAATTTGATAAAAAATTGTGAAAAATAGTTAATTATTTAATAATGAGTATAGCATTTCTTTTAGTCCTTTATTATAATACTCTGTTTTAAAGTATGATGGAACTCTTGTATAAGTAGTGATTGTTTCAATTGTCACTACTGGATATTTGTATTCAAAATTGCAAGTAGGATTTATGTATTTATCTGAAGATAATCTTCCAGTTACTGTGCTATATTTAAATCCATTAGCTAGCTCAGCCATAAAGTCAGTTGCACTACCATCATTTCCTTCTCCTACTTCTTCAGCTGATAGTCCATATACTGTGTAATTGTTATATGAAGATATTTTTTTAGCAAAAGAAGCTGTTAAATTATTAAACTCAGTTGATAAATTAGGTTTACCAGCATATATTACTCTACCTTGACTATGCATATTTAAATAAGCATAAGTATTCTTATAGTGTTTAAGCATAAAGTACATTGATGCTTTTGTTTCTGGTTCACTTCCTAAACTTGTTCCTCCAAAATATTTTAAATTTTTAGTAGTTTTTTCAAGTGAAACAGTAGATATTAAATTTTTAGTTGTATAATACATACCTGCATTTTGAGTCGGAAAGTTTCTATGTAAATCTACACCATTAGCATTACTTTTGATATTTTCAAAATTTATATTATTTTTATTTTGATAAATCCATAAGTCTTTATTATTTAATGATTCTATTCCATAATTATATACTTCATATCCATCAGGATTCATACAAGGAATTACGGCTATTTTAACGTTATTTAACTTATTTATGATTTCTTCATTACCTGATTCATATTCGTTTGTTAATTCGCTTAAAAACTTTATTAAAATTAATGTATTAGCCACTTCTGCTGCATGAACATTAGCATCTATATAAAGTACATTAGTTCCTTTACCTATTTCAATACCATATATATTTCTTCCATCAACACTTTTACCAATAATTTCAACATTTGCTATTGAACTATTATTCATTTGTTGAATATACTCTTCTATTTCACTATAGTGTAATTTATTTTCAAAATTATAATTAATTTTTGTGTATTCACCACTTTTTTTCATATAATTTTCTTCTTGATCAATTATTTTTTTATAGTCTTCCACACTAAGACCTTCAGCAAAAGTTTGTTTTATAATTTCTTTATCACTTTCACTGGTTTCAACCATATTATAATCAACTTTCTTAACAAGTTCATCAGTTTTATTATTATTAGGTAGTTTTGTTTCTGTTTTATTTGAATCCTCTTTATTTGTTTTATTTTTATTAAATAAAGGTTTGCATAACAATAAAACTATTATTACTATTAATATAAATATTGCAAATTTAACACTTTTTTTAAGTCTTCTCTTTTTAGTTTTCACTTTAAACATCACCAATTATATTTTAACACATTTAATTGAAAAAAATGTCAAAATATATTATACTTTACTTATGAAGTATAGAATTAAAGATGTAATTATTTTTTTATTAATAATACTTATGATTTGTAGTTGTAATACAAACAATAAGGATAATGCTGACGAAATAAAAAAAGAAATAGAAAAAACTGATATAATAAACAATAATGACATACCTGATGGAGTGAAGGATTGGGAAATAAAATTGCATGATGGTAAGACAATTACTGTATTATGTATTTCAACATCTAGTAGATGTAATAAAATAAAAGAAGACATAGAAAGTAATAAAAGAAATATTTATTATATTGAGTTAGATAATATTAATGAGCAGGAAAAAGAATATTATAAAAACAAATTTGAATTAAAAGATTATACAGGTTATTTACCTTATGTAATTTATAGTAATAATAACAAGCTTACTAAAACTAAAACCAATGTTACAAACATTGATGATATATTAGAATAATAAGAATTCAAAATATTCTTATTATTTTTTTGCAAAATAAAAAAAGATAAACAAGTTATCTTTTATAACAATAAAAAAATTGGCAACTTGCTATCTTCGCTTACACTATTTTTGCCGTTAAAGTGCTTAACTTCTCTGTTCGGTATGGGAAGAGGTGTATCCACTTTG
>USNG01000057.1 GCA_900556025.1 uncultured Mycoplasmatota bacterium | reverse complement strand
TAGAAGTAGAATTAAATAAACAAGGAAGTATTTCTTTTAAAACATTTGAGACACTTAAGGAAAAGCTAACTAACTTAATAAATGATTATTTAGCTACTATCAAAGAAAATGATAGACTTAATTCCTTAGAATCAAAATTAGAAGATTTTATAGAAGTAATTGGTATGATGTGTACTGTTTCAGTAAGTAGTATTGAAGGATTAGAAAATTTAAACAATATAACATCTAATTTAAAAAAATCTACATTTACGAAACAAAAATAGTAAAAAGCTGTATAGATTTTTCTATACGGCTTTTATAAGGGGATTGACAAATTAAAAAAAATAATGTATCCTTTAATTGTAGTCTAATACATTAGACTGATGAAAAAAGGAGGGATAAAGTTAGAAATTAAAATCGGTGAAAGGTATAAGGTGTATAATGCTGTATCCGAAAATCATGGGAAATTTCTCACTATAATTGCTATTAAAGATGACTCAGTATATTATGTTTATGATGGTGAAGATCTAATTCAATGTTTTTCAATTAGAAGTATGTTTGTAGTTGACCTAATAAAGTTGGTCTAATTTTTTGGAATAAAAGTCTAATATATTAGACTTCAAGGAGGGCTACAGAAATGAAAATTTCTAAAAGAGAAAAACTAATTCCATATTGGGTATTAAAAAATCTAAGAATGTATGGTAATTGTGCCTGTGGATATGATTTAGTAAAAAAGCACGGTAAAAAGAAACTATTAAGATTATTAGATAGTTTTGGATATGAATGTACATTAAGAATAGTATTAGATCCCAATGAAAGAAGATATAAAAAATTAAAGTATCAACCCAATGCTTATTATATTTTGGAATTAGACAGATGGAATCGTTGTAATGATGAGTAGTAGATTTAGAAAGGGAGAAATATATTTATTTGATTTAGCAGATTCTTATATTAATGTGCAAAGTGGATTAAGACCTTGTTTGATAATCCAGAATGAATTAGGAAATATTTATTCTCCAACTGTAATAGTAGTACCAATTACTACTAAGTTAAAAAAGACAGATTTACCTGTTCATGTGATAACTGAAAATTATTTTATGGGTAAAAAAATAATAGAAATGATTTTATGTGAACAAATTCTTACAGTACCAAAATCTAGGATAAAAAAATATTTAAGAACACTAGATAAGGTAACACTAAGAGAAGTAGAAAAAGCTGTAGAAGTATCATTAGGAATAGATGTCATAGGAGGAGATTGAAATTAAGACTTTAAAAATGGCGTACAATGATATTTTTGGTAGAAATGCTACTGAATATTGGTGTAATGAAGGTTGTAATAAGAGGATGCAAAAATATAAAAAAGTATCTAACATTTTAATAATTTTGCAATACATTTTAGGATTGGTATTTGTATTATATTTATTTTGGTTAGCACTAGAAAGTTTAGCACACCTACAAATAGGATTTAATCTTTGCGATAAAATTATTTGTAAGGATTCTTTAACAATAAAAATGTTACTAAAAGATATGATTAGTAAGTTATATTGTTACTTAACTTGTTGTATAATGGCATTGATATTGTATCACCGTTATATTGGTAACTTAGATGTTAAGAAAATATATAAATGCACGGTGCTATTTATATTGATTTGTCCATTATTGATCCTAATAAATATTAATTTTATGATATACTCAACAAAATTATTAACATTTTTCGTATCAACAATGTTTATATTTATTATATTTTTCATTAATTGTTTAAAGAATAAAATAAACTTTTTATATGATGTATCAGTAGGAAATTTTATCCAAAAAGAAAGCAAAGAAGATGTATCTGTCGTAAAAGAAAATAAAAAAGAATTTAAAGAAAAGAAAAGGAGAAAGTGATTTAGTTATGCAAGGAATTGTAAAATGGTTTGATGATAAGTTAGGATATGGATTTATTGAATGTAAAGAAGTGGATAAAGATGTATTTGTTCATTTCAAAGAAATTAAAATGAAAGGATTTAAAACTTTAACTGAAGGTGATGTAGTTGAGTTTGATTTTGATGAAGATCTAGGTAAAGCAATTAATGTTAGAGTAATTCAAAGTGAAAAAGCTAATACTAATGCTTAATTTTGATCCAAATAGATGGAGTAAACTATTATCCCATAAAACTTATTGATGAAGAAGCAACAATACAGAATGGGAAAAGAATTTGTATTTTATATAGACCATTAATTGAAAAAAGAATGAAACAAATTCTAACAACTCCAATGAACTCAGCAAGTATAGTTACATTTTCTGGTAATCAAAGAAATAATCATTCTTTTGAAGATAAATTAATTGAAAGATGTTTATGGAATGATGATCAGGTAACTAAGTTTATAACTAATATATTACTTTTAGAACAAAGTGATAAAATAGCAGGACAGTTTTTAAAAGAAAAATATATTTATGACAAATTTGATGAAGAAATAATCAAAGAATTAAAAATTTCAAAACGGACTTTAATTTATCATAAAAAGGAAGCATATTATAAAATTGCAATATGGTCTAATCAGGTCGTATATACTGAAGATAAAGCTATTCATTTTGAAAAGAAGTAACATAGTTTTGTTTGATGTGGTTAATCCACATCTTGGTACATAGGAAGGTGTAAGGATGAAAAATAAGAAAAAACCAATTATAATAATTTCATTAATTACTATTATATTTTTAGTAGGATTAATTTTAATATTTCATAAAGAAGAAAAGATAGAACTAAAACAAGAATCATTTATTTTTGAATACGGTGATGATATTATAAATGATGTATCTTATTATTTAAAAGATGCTGATTCTACTAAGAATATAAAAGATTATAAATTGGCTAACAACATAAAGAAGAATAGCGAAACTGGTCTAATAGAACCAGATGAATATACATTAACGATAAAATATAAAAAACAAGAAGAAACATTTAAAGTTATTATAAAAGATACCAAAGCACCTATATTTACTAAATATGAAGATAAAATATCTCTTATTCAAGATAGTGAAGATGTAGATTTAACTAAATATTTTATAGCTGAGGATTTATCTGATGTGATTCTTTCTGTTGAAGGAAGTTTTGATATATCAAAAGTAGGGGAGTATAACTTAAAGATGATAGCAACAGACAAATCATGTAATAAAACTAAAAAAGATTTTATATTAGAAGTTAAAGAGAAAGAAAAAATACCTTCTACACCTCCTGTATCAAATAACAGTAAAAATACATCTAATACTAATCCTTCTGGTGATAGTAAAGATGTTCCTAAAATAGTAGAAAGATATAGAAAAGACATATCAGATAGTTATGTAAGACAAATAAATGAGTATAGAAAATCAAAAGGATTAGATGAACTTCCAGTTACAACAGAGGCTCAAATTGAAGCAGACAGGAGAGCAAAAGAAATAGTTGATAATTATTCACATGACGGCTCTGGATACGGATTCGGTGAAAATATTGGTGATGGATCAATAGGAAGTGATTTCTTTACAGCATGGAAAAATAGTCCAACACATAATGCAACAATGCTAAGAGAACAAAATAGAGCAATAGCAGTTAGTGTATATGAAGCAAATAACAAATGGTATGCAGTAGCTGTATTTAGAATGAATTATTAACAATATGTGGTATAATATTGTTATGTGGTGGGTGTAAATATGGATAATATTAATAAATTAAAAGAAATATTTAATTCAAAAGGTAAAGTATTCTTTAAGTTATTAAGTTTAGAATATATTATTGAGAAAAAAGATAACATGGTTTATATATACTCCCCAACATATCCAAATGATACTAGAAAATATAACTCTATAGAACAGTTAATTGAAAACTTTATTATATATGGTAATAATTTAATTGATAATGAAGATAGAATAACAAATATAAAAGATGTATAAAAATAGCAAATAAAAAATATAAATTTTATATGTAAAAGCAAAGAAAAGTGTGTTATAATTAAATTGTCGGGAGGTAGTACAATTCCGACTTTGAATTATTTTTTATATTTTTGATTTTCATTTATTCTCTGAATAACTTTTGAAAACAAAAACTAAAAAATAAAAAATGTGATGACAGCAATTTATATAACATCACATTTTTTATTTGCTTTCTTTTTTTATAAGTTTGGCATGAACTACCATTTTTTCGTTATTATTATAACAAGTTGATAAAGTAAGTATATTATCTGTTGCTGTAACATTTGTATTGAAATTATGATTACTTCTATTTTTAATCATATCCAAGAAGTTTTGATATTCTGTATCATCATCAAAATCCGTTTTCAAGTAATCACTAGTAGTAGGTATATGATATACACTAAATATTTGCCATAAACTATTTTCTGTTTCAGTAGATATTTTAATAACAAAATTATCTGTATTATTAAGCCAACCATTGTTTAAAACTTTTCTTAATGTTCCAAACATTGTTTTATCGGTTCTTCCATGAGCATATATAATTGTATTCTTATTATTAGTATTGTTGTTTCTATAATCCAAAAATACCCATCCTGCTGCATTATATGATTTATTAAAACTATGTGTAAGATAATATTTGTTATCATTTGCTTGAACAAAAGGATAATTAATATTTGTACCATTTACTTTCACCCAACCAACAACATCTGGATTTGTTCTTTTTAAAACATTAAAATCAACATTTATCATATTCATATTTATATAATCCCAATAAGGATTTTCTTTAGGTGGTTCTTCAACTGGTTCTATTATCTCTGTATTTTCAGTATCTTCAACCTCATCTACATCTATATCTTCTTGAATATTTGTAATTTCTTCGTTAGTTTTATTAGAATCCATTTTCCATTTAACTATATTAAATATAGATATTATTAAGGTTATGATAAGTGCAGTAACTATTAAAATAATTATTACATTCTTCCATTTAAGTTTTCTTTTCTTTTTATTCATATAATTTATTCCTTTATAAGTGGATTAAAATTTTCAATAGCTTCAACTAACTTTGGAT
>USNG01000056.1 GCA_900556025.1 uncultured Mycoplasmatota bacterium | reverse complement strand
TTAGCGTACACAAGCCTTTGACATATCTTCTTCATTTACATTGACTTTACACATTGCAACATTTGTGTTATAATTATACTAGTTAAGGGGGATAAAATGAAAGAAATATTTTTAGAATATTTAAGCGAACTTATTTATATGTTAAAAGAATATGAAAATAGTTGGTGGGCAGAATGGATGGAAAAAGCCTACGCAAAATATCACAATGAAAATGACATTGAAAAATTTTTAGGTGCTTTCGGTGGTATGGGAAGTTTTAATGATTCTATCTTTAAAAATGATTGTACTGGCTTAATTAAAACCATAACATCAAATATGGGTTATGAAATAAATAAAAATGGTTATACTGACGTTTATGAAATATTAGATAGAATTGTAAAACACGATATTGATTGGATTAAAGATTGTAATGAAAATAATAGAGATATAAGTTATTATCAAAAAAATGAAAAAAGGCTTGCCTTCTTTAGTTACCTACTTGAAAACTATGTTCCTGGTAACTTACATGAAATTAATACAGCTTATTTAAAGCAATCTCAAAATAAATCAAGATAGTTTCTTAATTGAAACTATTTTTTTGTTCGTTAAAAATATTTGTAATTCTTCGAGAAATTTTACTTGTTAAATAATAAATATAGTCTTTATTTTTACCATTGTTATGTGAGGTATTGGGACAAATTACAATCAAAGATACCTTTGGATCATCATAAGGAAAGAAACCAGCCATTGTAAGAGTTAATGTTTTAGTATCTATTTTGCCATCATTATTTGTATCAATAAAAGATTCACTTGTGCCAGTTTTACCTGCTGGAGAAAGTTTTCTATTCATAAAACCTAAACCTGTACCATTATTCATTACTTCATAAAATCCCTTATGAATTTGATTAAAATCATCATTTGAAATTTGAACATTATCCACTACCTCATGTTTATTTTTATAAATTAAAAAGTCATTATTTTTTATTTCATTTACAAGTGATGGACTAATTCTTTTCCCTTTCATTGCTAAAGTATTAATATAATTAAAAAGTTCAATAGGTGTATAAGTATCATACTGCCCTATTGCTAAATTTAAAAGTAAGTCATCACTAATAATATTTCCCTTAAGACCTGGTTTTTCGTTAGGTAAGTCAATACCTGTTATAATGCCAAGACCATATGATGAAAGCATATCTCTATAAATATTAAATTCTTTTTCTGTTGCATTTAAATCCATATTCGGAGAATACTTTTTTCCTAAAAGGGAAATAGCTATTAAAAATTGATAATAGTTAGAACTCATTTTAAGGGCACTAACATCATCTAAATAACCAAGTTTTTTAAAAGAACATTTTTCAGTTTTATTTTTAAGTTTTACACAACCATCTAAAATCTTTTTACCTTTTTCAATTAGATTATATTTATACCCAACACTAATCGTAGCCCCTTTTACTACAGAACCCATTGTAAAAGCACTATTAATATTATTTAAACTAATATCAGTAAAAGTTTCATCATTTAAATATCTTTGTCCATTTAAGGAATAAACTTCAGATGTTTTAGGATTTCCTACGATTACAAAAGCATCATTTAAATACTGTGTATTAAGATGTTTTTTGGCCTTAACAAGTTCCTCCTTAATAATTTTATTTATTTCATTTAAAACTAATTCTTCAAGAACTTCATATCTAATATAACTAGTATTATCACACTGAGTTCCACCTGTTTTTCTGTGGTTTCTACAATGCAAATAAGGTTTCATAAAAGGATTCTTTCTTGGACCAGATTTGCAATTACTCTTTTGAAAAACTTTCCCACAAACAGCACAATATACTTTTCTACTGAAAATATGTACTTCGCCATTTTTACCAGGACGTGCTCTTGTATTTGATGTTGTTAGAATATCAACTTGATCAGTAATTAAAGAGTATAACTCACTATCAAGAGACAATGTCTTTTCTCTTAAATTATCATATTTTTCAGTTATGATTTTAATATCATTATTTGTCAAACTGTTATCTAATTCTTCTATTGCTCTATATACTTCATCATTTTTTCCTTTATCAACATCAAAGCTTTTAATATTTTCTTTAATAGCATTTATAAATTGTCTTGAATCTTTTCTTGCGTTGTCCAAATCTATCTTTAACTTTCTGTCCGCAAATTTTTTTCTGACAATCTTAGAAATATCAGGATCTACAATTCTATCATGTGCACAAGCTATAATACTTTGTTCATTTTTAGGAATTTTTTTGTAACCCTTAATATTGTAAGCAATTTTTTCGGTCCTATGTTGTATCAAAATGCCGTCATAAGTTTCATCTAATAGGATCTTTCTTATTGTATCGGTATTCCAAAATTCTGCACCATTAGGAGCCATGCAACAAACAAATTTTAATCCTTGTAGTTTTTTATGCTTACTAGGTGTTGGTATCTTACTTTCATTAAGATATTGGCAAATTTTATAATATCCATATCCATTAGCATACATAGAATATATTTCTCTTACAACTTTAGCAGCTTCTTCATCAATTACTAGATGATACATATCATCAGGATCTTCAATATAACCATAAGGAGCAAAGGAACCGGTCCATTGTCCCGCGTCATTTTTTGCTCTTAAAGTTTTTTTAGTATTTATTGATTGTTCTTCAATTTTCCACTCATCTACCATTGCAGTTATTTGACTTGATTTTTTATTACCTTTGTTGTAAGTATCAATATTATCTACAATACTTAAAAATCTAATATTCCATTCTATAAACTTTTTATGTAAATATTTTTCTACGAATTCAATACTTCTTGCGAATCTAGCTTGAGTTTTACAAATATAAATATCTGTATTTCCAAGTTCACAGAACAAAAGCGTTTTGTTCCATTCTTCACGTGAACCATCACTTCCACTTATATCTTCTTCATAAAAAATACCAACAACCTCAATACCTTTGTCATTACAATATGATAATAACATTAATAATTGATTTAAAATACTTTTACTAACATTGCCTTTTTCTCTATCTAAGTCCTCTTGAGATAATCTAACATATATTATTCCTCTTTTGCCGGGAATATGTAAAGAACTAATTAATCCATTTTTTTTAAAACAATTAGGATTATTTTTTTTAGATACTTTTAATAAATCTCTTAAATAATCAGTCATATATTCTAAATTATCTTCGGATAGCAATTTTTTTATTGTTTTAAATTCAGTTGTTTCTAAATAGTCATCTCCCGAAACATTATCAACTATATAGTCATTTGAACATACCGTATTACTTAAATTACTACATACCACCTTTCTCTCATTTTTCAACATATATCTTCCTTTCGTATATATTGAAAGCACTGTAATACAATCAAATTATAACGCGCTTTATGCAAGATTACAGCCCCCAAATTTACTTTCTAAACTTAAAATGATAGTTGCCCATTTTTTATTAAATATTTCAATTAATTCTTCTTCTGTTTTAGCATTTGTTATAAATTTATTTTCAATTATGTAATTAATTTCGTTTTTATCCCCATTTTTATTCTCTTTATTTATAATACTCAACCCCCTTAAATTAAAAAAACTATGATAAATAGTTTCTAATTTAATTTATGAGATTTTATTAAATTAAATAACTAAATCATAGTCTTTTGATTCTATCTTTTGATTTTTAATAAGTTTCTTAACTCATCAAGAATATTTATATATTCTATGAATAAACTATAATATTTTCCTTCTTGAAATTCTTTATTATTTTTATATTTAACTTTAACTTTTTTACTTTTGCATAATCATTTATAAATTTATAGTATTTAATAGCTAGTTCCATATTTTCATCACTCACTTTCTTATTTTTTAAATACAAATGGATTGTCTTGCAAAACTATAACATCATATTTTAACTCTAATAACTTTATTGCTTTTTCATAAATAGTTTTTACTTGAATAGGTTTTAATTCTCTAATTCCCGGTAATTCTTTCAAAACATCAGCTTTACTAATATTATCATATACATATTCATACCTTAATAGTATTAATTCGCATTTAAATACATATCATAACTATCCGTAACTTTATTATCCGTATTATCATCATGTAGTGTATATATAGTATCATTATAATCGTAAAACTTTATGTCTGCTCCTGAGTTTGGAGTAATATTCATAACCTTAATATTCTTATCTATATCATATACTTTTTTATATTCTAATTCTCCATTATCTAATTTTTGTGGATTGAAAATATATATGGAATTATTATTTATGAAGGAGTATTCGCTAAAACATGTATCTTCATTTAATATTTCTCCTCCTGTTAATTTTAGATATTTTTTATCTGGATATTTCTTTTTTAATTCTTCTATGATAGATGTTGCCTCTTTAGGTGTATGATCTATCGGCATTGGTTTATTACTTATTATAGCAATAATAACCACTATAGATATTAATATAATAATTCCTATAATAGCATAAATTATTTTTTTATTCTTCATATTACACCTACTTTTCTATATATCCACTTGTCTTTTCTAAGTACATATTATCAGTTACTGGTTTATATCTTTCACCATCATATTCATCAGTAAATCCATTATATGCTTTATATATTTCATTTGTTGTGGTATCATAAACTCTTTCATAGCCAAGCGTGGCATCACTTTGTTTTTGACTCATAATATCAAAAGATGTATTTCTTTTATTCCATGAATCCATTATTCCATCACTTATCTCATTACCTATTGCTCTAATCTGCTGGAAATTTTTCATAACGGCATCTTGTTCATTATTAAATCCATTTATAAAAGTATCTGTAAAATTAAGTGAAGAACAAATAGTATTTAAGATATCTTCCCAATCAATAAATTCATCTTTTGGGGCAGTAACAAAGATAGCATCATATACATTTAAGTATTGTATATCTATTTGTTTTCCTGAAATTATATTTTCATAAACATAGTATGGTCCTGGATCGTATACATAAGCCGTAAATATACCCTCTCCTTCTTCTCCATTTGCATCTTTAAAAGTTGCTCTAAGCATATCACCACCTAAACTACCTTTACCTAAGTTTTCACTTACAGTAAAATCAGTTAAAACTGGGAAAGTAAATGCAGCCGTATTATTCAAAGGTCCCATATCATTAAATATTTTATAAAACCCTTCCGTATCTTTAGTGGCTATTACACTAGTTTTTGCGAATGGATTATTTGGATAATATTTTTGTTGCCATCTTTTGGCATCTTCTGATTTATTATACCCTTCTGTTTTCAGATTAAAGAAAAATTGATAAAGTGGTTTATCTGGATTATATACTTTAATTGTATAATGGATATAATCTCCTAATGTTTCAACTTTCCATCCTTTTGGTTTCTTAATAGAAAACTCATTTGTTTGATAATCTTCTAATTCTATTTTACTTGCTTCTGATTTAACTATTTTAATATTTTTATCTGGATTATAAAATAGTCCTTTTCCATTACCTCTGGGTAGTAAAAGAATACCTCCTATCACTATTAGAATTACTAAACCTATTATAATTAGATTCTTTTTAGAAATATTTAATTTTCCTATTTTTATCATGTTTTATTCTCCCTTCTGTATTATATTTATTTTTCTATATATCCACTTGTTTTTTTTGAATACATATCATCAGTTATAGGCTTAT
>USNG01000055.1 GCA_900556025.1 uncultured Mycoplasmatota bacterium | reverse complement strand
CAAAATAAAAAGACTAGTTATATTTCAAACTAATCTCATCAATAAATTGTAATTTATTTAATTTAGAATCTTAATATTTACTCTACATTTTTAAGTGATTCTATCATATCTATTTTCTTCAAATTATAATGTGTAATTATATTCACTATAATGGTGAATATAATTGTTATTAACGCTGATAATAAATAACTTCTAATATCTACGTGCCTTATAAACATAATATAATCTGGCTCACAAGTAGAGATTATAAAGTGGCTTAGATATGATCCAAAGAATAAACCTATACTAATTCCTATTATTGTTAAGATAATATTTTCTCTTGTAATATAACGATCTACTTCTTTATGATAAAAACCTAATACTTTCAAAGTAGCAATTTCTCTTTTTCTTTCACTTATGTTGATATTAGATAAATTATATAAAACTACAAAGGCAAGCAGTGCAGCTGCAACTATCAAAATAATTACAATGGAATATATTGAACTTAGTACTTCTTTTACATTAGCTTCTATATCATTATTACTAATGACAGAAGCCACTTCATCTTTATTTATAAAGTTCTCATTGAAATTGTCGTTTTCTAACTTATTCATTTCTTTTAAATTAAGCATCAATGAATTTATTTTGTATTTTTTAAAGATATTTTCATAAGTTACTTTATTCAAATAGATGTACTGATTAATGTAATTTCTAGTTATATATTCTATTTCTAAACTATGCTCATTATTATCTTCATCAAGTAATATTAAATAATCACCTACATTTAGATTAAGTAATTTAGAAGTTTTTTCACTAATGATTACTTTATTATTACTAGGCACTAAATCTTTATTATTCTTATCAGTAATATCTTCAAGAAAAATAACTTTTTTTAATTCATCAATATTATTTGCTACTATCAAAGTTACTTCTTGTTTTTCATTATTGTTTTTTACTTTAATTGTATTTATATAAGCTTCAACTACATCGCCGACAAATTCATTATTATTAAGTTCTTCTATTATTTTGTCTTTTCCTTTATCGCTTTTCAAAGCAATAATTTTATCATATTTCATTATTTCTTTAAACTGATATTCTGTAATATCTTTTAGTGAATCTTTCAACCCAAATCCTGCAAGTATTAAAGCAGTACATCCAGAAATTCCAAGTATTGTAGTTAAAACTCTACTTCTATAACGAAATATATTTCTTACAGTTATTTTATTTGAAAAATTTAAATGATTCCAAATAAATGGTATCTTCTCTAAAAGTATCTTTTTTCCACTTTTAGGAACTTTTGGTCGCATTAATGTAGCTGGAACATTTTTAAGATTTTTAATAGATACAAATATGGCTGTTCCTGTAATACAAAGAGTACAAATTAGTAAACCAATTAATCCAGAAATACTATTAAATTCATATATAAATTTTGGAATATTAAAAAGTTCATTATAAATATTCCAAATAATATTTGGTATCAAAATAGATCCTACTATCATTCCTACAATACCACCAATTATAGTTGCAAGTAGAGAATATACAATATACTTTACTGTAATATGAAAATTATTAAATCCTAAAGATTTTAAAGTTCCATTTTCTGTTCTGTCTTCTTCTACCATTCTCAACATAGAAATTAAACTAACTAATATTGCAATAGCAAAGAAGATTAAAGGAAATACATCTCCTAGTTTATTTAAGTTATCATCTGCACTTATTAACTCATCATAACTGGAATTTTCAAATCTATCCCACACAAACCAAGTAGGTTTCAAAAATTTTGATTCATCTATTTGTACTCCATATTGTTGTGCATTTTTGATGACTTCTCCATATAGTTCATCATATCGTGCTTCTTCACGATTTTGTTTTATGCTTTCAATATTGCTTATAACATTATCAATTTTTTCTACATAATTATTACTATTTGTAACTTCTTCTTTTGCACCCTTTACTGTTATATAAATATTTGTAAATACATCTTGTTTTACAACATCTTCTAATACATAAGCATAGTAATCTATTTTTCCACTTCCTATTGTTGTGGTAGGTTTTTCACTAGAGAAATAGATAGGACTTATTACTGTTCCTACGATTTTATACTCTTTATTTTCTAAAGTAATGGAATCATTAATTTTAATATTATTATCTTCTAAAATACTTTTTTCAACTATTATTTCATTGTTGTTTTTAGGTAGATGACCACTTTCTAAATATGGTTTATTCATATTATTATTAATAGCCATTAATCTTAAATTAAACTCTTGATTTTCAATGTCTAAATAAACATCTTTATAAAATGTGCCAACAACACGATCAATGTTGTCAATTTTTTCTAGTTCTATTATATCTTTATCTGTTAAACCGAGTGTAGATACAACTTCTATATCGTAAACTTCGTGGGTATCATAAAATTCATCTAATGTTTTAATCATATCAGGACCAACTGATTTTATTCCTGCAAAGAATCCAACTCCTAAAAAGGACATACAAAGTAAAGATATAAATCTTTTATAGTTACCTTTTATCTTTCTAAAAATATGTTGTAATAATCTATTCTTCATATTACCACTCTACATCTTCCACTTTTTTAGGATGTTTATTGATGACAATATCTTCTACGGTACCATTTTTAAATTTAATAACTTTATCAGCAATTTCAGATATTGCTGAATTATGAGTGATGATGATAACTGTCATATTTTCTTTTCGGCAGGTATCTTCAAGTAACTTTAAAATTTGTTTTCCTGTTTTGTAGTCTAATGCTCCAGTAGGCTCATCACAAAGAAGTAATTTAGGGTTTTTAGCAATAGCTCTTGCGATTGCTACTCTTTGTTGTTCTCCACCAGATAATTGGGCAGGGAAGTTACTTTTCCTATTCTTTAGTCCTACCTTATCTAGTATTTTATTTGGATCAAGATAATCACTACATAATTGAACTGCAAGTTCGACATTTTCTAATACTGTCATATTTTGAATTAGGTTGTAAAATTGAAATACAAAACCAATATCATTTCTTCTATAAGTTATTAACTCTTTATTAGATAATTTATCAATTCTTTTTTCATCAACAATAACACTACCATCAGTTAATTTATCCATACCACCAAGTATATTTAATGCTGTAGTTTTTCCTGCACCACTAGGACCTAATATACAAACAAGTTCTCCTTTTTCTATTTCAAATGAAGTGTCATTTAATGCATTGATTTTAACTTCACCCATTTGATATGTTTTACCAACTTTTTTAAATTCTATATAAGCCATAATTTTCCTCCTTTAAAAATTAAATATTTTCTTTTGTATTTTTTAATCTAGGAAAAACACTTTCGCATTTCTTGCCTATAAGTTCAGTTTGACATAAAGGACACAATTCTAAATTACTATTATATTCTATATTGCATTTCTTACATTTTTTCATCATAATCTTATTCATTTATATTTATAATTCCACTAATCTGCTACATTCGAAGAATCTACAAAAATTCTTAATTATATTGTAATTTGCATTACTTTCTATTTAATGATTTGCATATTGAACTTCCAATAAATAATCCAATACTTGCAACAACTAAATACCATACAGAATGAATTAAAGCCGATTCATTATAATAGATAAAAACTGATGGTATAAATATTATTGCAGTAAATACTGAATAGAAATATTTAATTTTATTATTAGATAAAATTCCAATAAGTAATGATAATATAAATGTTCCACCAATTATTAAAAACACCATTCCCATTGCATCTGTTGGTCCTGCAAATAATGGTAAAACATAAAATAATAATAATTGTAAAATACCTATTATAATTTCTTTAATATTCTTTTTCATAATCAATTTTCTCTTTTTAACAAATTACTATTTATCTAATTAATTATTAAATTGACTATCTAAGTTTTGTCAATACTAAATTTATAAAAATATTATACCACGACTAAAATCACGAAAATAGGCATTTTTTTAAAATTTTCGTGTATTATAGTGATATATGTGATAAAATGAATTTGTTAATTTATTTTGAATGTTGTATTATTTTTACACATTGTATATAACATTCTTAATATTTTTGTTGAACACGCAGTTAGGTTTTCATAGTAATGTTTGCCTTCTGCTTTTTTTGTTAAATAATAATTATAAACGGGATGGTTAGGACACTGATGACCTAATTTAACTACCATTTGACTAATATTAAATAATATCCATCTTGCATATTTATTTCCTCGTTTAGAGATTGTTCCATGAACATTAATACTTTTTCCTGATTGTATAATTGTTGGATCTAACCCACAAAAAGCAATTAATTGTTTATGGTTATCAAACCTAGTAATATCCCCAAGTTCTCCAAGTAATTCAGTTGTTAATACTTCTCCAATACCATAAAATGAATTGATAATATTAAAGTAAGGTGATTCTTTTGCTGTTTCAATCATCTTGTCTTTTAACTCATTTATTGTCTTAATGTTTTCTTGTAAAACACTTGCCATATCTGATAAGTTTTTAACATCTGAATGATCTTTATCTACTCCTGGATAAGAATTAAGAGAAATCTCTTTAATTTTATTTGCTAATCTTTTGTAATAATAATCATGTCTTGAATTAGTTTTATATAAATTATTATATAAAGCATCAATTCTTTTTTCTTTAACAATATAAGCATGAGGAAATGTTTTTATAAAGTTTAAAGCTGTTTCTTCATAGATTCTACTACCTTTAAATATTTCTTCAAACTCTGGAAAACAAATATTAATCAATCTCTTATATCTATTTTTACAACTAACATTTAACTGTGTTAGATAAAAATACTGTCTTGTCATCGCTTTTAAATTAGCATATAAATCTTTCTTTGATAAATCGTGATATTCTACTTCATTAACAAAAAATAACTTGGCTAATCTCATACAATCTTTAGTATCTGTTTTCGTTTTTCTTAAAGTATCATAATTGTTTTTAGTAGTTAAACTATTGATTACCAAAGTATTAAAATTATTCTCTTTAAAATATCTTTCTACTGGCAAATGATAGATTCCTGTTGATTCCATGAATATTGTTAAATCTTCTAATTTAAAACTATTAATCTGATTTTTCAATTCATCAAAATCCTTTATATTATGTTTAATTTCTTTTGGTTCAATTAAAACCTCTCCATACTCTGTAGATAACATTACCATACTTTTACATTTTGCAACATCTACACTTAATACTGCTCTCATTACTTACTCCTTTCTGAATTTAAGTCTTCTGTTTCCACCATTATTTCATCAAGCTTGTTATATAGATTCTTTGACCTCACTATCTTAAACTAAATTAATAATAGAAATAAAAGCTGAACTGTCAATTTGTTAGATTCTAAGACCTCTGTAATTTGCCGTTCTCACTTAAACTCTTAGTAAATAATTTAACATAAAAAATAAGATATAAATATTAAATTATTTACATCTTAAAGTATACTTGTAATTTGCTTATTAGAAAGAAATTATTATTTAAAGTTAAAATAAGATGTATTATAATCTAATTTTATGCCTTTTAATTCTGCCATTTCTTCAATGGTTACAAAAGCATAACCTTCTTTTTCAAGTTCCTCCATTGCTAATAATGCTCCCTCAACCGATTCTATATAAATATCATGTAGTAATATAATTGAACCATCATTGGCATTTTTTAAAATCTCTTCTTTTATCAAATTTCGATCTTTTAATTTCCAGTCAAGAGTATCTACATTCCAAAGAATAGTATGCATTAAGATTAAACTTTTCATATGTGAATCTATATTTCCATAAGGTGGTCTTAAT
>USNG01000054.1 GCA_900556025.1 uncultured Mycoplasmatota bacterium | reverse complement strand
TTGTTATACCTCTTTCTTTTTCTTGATCCATCCAGTCCATTTGAGAAGCTCCATCATGAGTTTCACCAATTTTATGGATGTTTCCACCTAAATATAGGATTCTCTCAGTAGTTGTTGTTTTACCAGCATCAATGTGAGCCATAATTCCTAAATTACGTGTTTTTTCTAATGATACATCACGTGCCATAAGTGTTCTCCCTTCTTACCATCTGTAATGAGCATATGCTTTGTTAGCTTCTGCCATCTTATGTGTATCTTCACGTTTTTTAACTGCTCCACCGATACCATTTGAAGCATCTATAATTTCAGCTGCTAATTTTTCAGCCATTCCTCTTCCGTTTCTATTTTTAGCATATTGAATTAACCATCTAAGCATTAGAGCATTAGCTCTATCTTCTCTAACTTCCATAGGTACAGAATAGTTACTTCCACCGATTCTTCTACTCTTTATTTCTAAAGCTGGTCTGATATTTTCAAATGCTTGATTTAAAACTTCTAAAGGATCTTTATTTGTTTTTTCTTTTACTATATCAAGTGCTTGGTATAGTATTTTTTGAGCAGTTCCTTTTTTACCATCTAACATAATTCCATTGATTAATTTAGTAATCATTTTAGAATGATACATTGGATCTGCTAAAACATCTCTTTTTACTGCTTGTCTCTTACGCATGTTTCTTTTCTCCTTTCTTAGATTTATTTATTTTTAGGTTTCTTAGTTCCGTATTTACTTCTACCTTGTCTTCTCTTATCAATACCAGCTGTATCTAAAGTACCACGAACAATATGATAACGAACACCGATTAAGTCTTTAACACGACCACCACGAATTAAAACAACACTATGTTCTTGTAAGTTGTGTCCTTCACCACCAATATAGCAAGTAACTTCATATCCGTTACTTAATCTAACTCTAGCGATTTTTCTTAAAGCTGAGTTTGGTTTTTTAGGTGTTTTAGTAGAAACACGAGTACAAACGCCACGTTTTTGTGGTGAACAATTATTTGTTTTAAGTTTATCTTTAGAGTTGTATCCAACATTTAATACTGGACTTTTACTCTTTTTAACTTTATGTCCTCTACTCTTTCTTACTAATTGATTAATTGTAGGCATATTTTTCTCCTTTCTTAGTACACATTTCCAGGTGTATCAAACTCTCTATTTTTTTAAGTTTTCTGCGTGAGAAAACTCGAAATCTATTTGATTTTACCATTAAAAAAAATCAATGTCAACTAAATTCGATTGATTTTATTATTTTTTATTCAAAAGCTTTAGTTATTATGCTATTTATAGGTAAATTTTGTGATTTTTCTCTAGTAAAATAAGCTAAATATTCTATATTTCCGTCCCCACCCTTTATTGGTGAATATGTTAAATCTTTTAAATTGAAATTTATATTTTTAAATGAGTTAATAACTTTATTAATAACTTCTCTATGTACTTCTTTATTTAATGGAACGCCTTTATATTTATTTGCTACTTCTAATCCACATTCAAATTGTGGTTTAATTAAGCAAACTATTTCTTTTAAGTTAGTTAATTCACCTAACTTTTCTATTAATTTAGTAACTGATATAAATGATACATCAATTGTGGCTATATTTGCATCTTTAATAATATTATTATCTATTTTTCTAAAATCAGTTTGTTCATATAGATTTATTTTTTTACTTTCTAATAAACTTTTATTAAATTGACCAGTACCAACGTCTATAGCATATATTTTATTTATTTTATTCTGCAAAGCACAGTCACTAAATCCACCAGTAGATGAACCTATATCTATCATAATTTTATTATCTAATGATATATTAAATTCATTGATAGCTTTTTCTAATTTTAATCCTCCACGTGAAACATATTTTAATGTATCACCTTTAATTTCTATTTTATCTTCTGCTTTAACGTCAAATGAGCTTTTAGTTATACATTTATTGTTACAATAAATAATTCCATTTTTTATTTCATTTTGTGCTTTACTTCTACTTTCAAATATTCCTCTATTAACTAGTTCTATATCTAATCTTGTCATATTACCTCTTAATTACAAGCAGTAATTTCACTTGCATCAAATCCTTCTACATATATACTTGCTTCTAAAGATTTGCCTAACATGTTTATTTGATTTTCATTTTCATCATAACTAATCCAAATATATAGTGTGTAATTATTAGAATCATTGCTTTCTATATATTCACTTTTTAATAATAATTTGTCACTTGTACTATTAAAGTCACCATAAACTTCTTCATTATCTTTAATTAAAATGTATTTTAAATATTTACTCTTAAGTTCTTCATCTATACTATTTAACTTTAAATATATTTTTGAACAAGCATTTAGATTTTCTTCATTTGTAATAGTAAATTCTTTTTTATATGATGTTCTATAATTTGAGTCATAAACTGGTAGTAAATCATCTATATTTACGCTATCATCACTTATTTTTAATTTTAGACTTCCTGTGTTTATATCTATTTTATTATCTCCATTTTTTATTATATTTGCTCCAAAATATGCAAATGATACTGATAATACTGATAATATTAATACTAAAATAATTAGAGCCAAATGTTTCTTCATATATCCTCCATAATATAATTATAAATAATATAAGTAATAAATTCAATTGTTATAATATCAATCTTCTAATCATTGTTTCATATTCTTCAGCATTTTGGAACATAAATGCAAATAAAATATTTTCAACTTGAGTTTTTACTAAATCATCTATATCAATAGTATTTGATTTTTTGTTTTTTGATTTATTTTTTTCTTCTTTTTCTTTTTTAGAATATTTTACCATTATTTTATAACTAATTATATATTCTATGTTTTTTTGAAATTTTTCTATTAATCCTGATAATTTTTCTTTTAAAGATGGTGATGTTTCGGTAAAGTTATCTCTTAAATATGCTAGGTATCTTGATGTTTTATTAAAATTATCTTGTGAAGTATCTCCACTTAAAACTGAAATATAAACTTCAAGTTTTTTTATTGACTCTATTTCATCATCATTGTCTTTATAATATTTGTTTAAATGCGCAATTATTCTTATTTGTTCTTTTGATACTAATTTGTAGTATTTGATAAGTGATTCTTCAATTAAGTTTTTATCACTTTTATTCTTTACTAATTCTAGAAAGTAATTATATTCATTTCTAATTTCCTCTACATTTTTATTATAATCTAATGATATTGGTTCTAAGTAATAATATTTTAATTTTCTTTTTATTACTTTTTCTCTTTCAAGCATTATTATCTTTAATTTTAGTATTTCTTTTGAATCAATTTTGTAATTTAATATTTTTTTCATAATTACTCCTTATCATCAATGAATGATTTTTGTAGTAGTACTCTCTTTTTTCCTTCTTTATGAGAGTCTATTAACTCTTGTATGTTATATTCCATTCTTTTTAATTCTATAAGACAGAAAGTAACTTTTTCTGGTATATTCATTTCATTAGAATCATCACGATAAAATGAATTTATTTCTTCTAATCTTTTATCAAATACTTCACGGTAGTCTTTATCAACATGATGCCATACTAACCATTGAATATTTCTGTATTCTTTTTCATATACTAAATTACCTATTCTATTTTTTCCAATATCCATCATTCCAAACAATGTATTTAATTTTGAAGAATAATCTGATATAGATGCTTTTATTTTGATTAAATATTCTTTTTTAGCTGGATTAACAAATGAATTTAATCTTGAGTCAAAATATTTTAGAAATTCTTCTTCACTTTCATATTTTAATATTGTGCTTACTGGTGGATCTAAAATATATTTTCTTATTTTAGATAATTCTTCTTGCTTAAAGGTTTCTAAAAAATCTAGAAAATCTTTTTGCTTTTCAATTCTTTCAAAAAATTGTGAATCCAATTGTACTTTTTCTAACTTTTCAATTGATAAAATTAATTCTAATATACTTATAGGTTTTTTATTTTCTTCAAAAAAAACATCAACTTCTTGTTTTAATCCTTTTAAATCTTCTATTAACTTTTTATAAATATCATTTGATTTTGAATTCATAGTTTCTTTGTAAAAACTACTTAATATTCTTTCAAACTCCTTATTAAATCTATTGTCTTCAAAGTAGTAATAATATGTATCTAAATGAATTGATTTTATTAAATCAGCAAGATCACTTTTTACCTGTTTATTTTTTCTTTTTTGTTTAGAAATCATTTGACTATATAAATCATTTTGAATAAAAGAATTTATATCTTCTTTTGTACTATTTAATGATGAAGAACATAATACTTTTTCAGAAACTAATTCTTTATCATTACTAGTCCATTTAACTTCTTCAAATTGTATTAATACTCTTTCATTATTGTGATAAGTTTTTCCATTTGAAAGAGTTACATCATGCCCTGTTTCATTAAAAACTTCTAGATAATTTATTCCATTTATTTCAACTATTTTATAAGTAATTTCTTTTGAAAAAATATTTTTTCTAGGTTTAAACTCTAATGTTGAAACATATTTTTGCTTTATATCAGAAGGAAACTCAATAACTGTTTGAGGATAAAATAAGCAATAAGAATCATCTATGAATGGTTCATTTTCTAAACTGTTTAAAATTTGATTATAAAAGTTATAAAAATCTTCCTCTATGTGATAGTTGGGATATCCCATTAATAATTTTGCAATTGCATTACTTTCTTCTTTATTGTTTATGTCATATTGCATATTTTTTGTTGATAGTCTAACTCCAATGCTTTTAAGTGAATGTTTTTGAACAGATAATTTTTCACATTTTAAACTTTCACTATTAAAAACTGAATATAAACTATTATTTACTACTAAGTAGTTGGCTCCATTATTTGAATATTCTACTCCCTGTAATATGGCAAAGTCAGTTGGCATACTTGAAGTTAAATTATTTTTATAATTAATAGATTCGATATCTTGATTTTTTTGCATAAGGCCTCCTGATGTATCTATATTGTAACATTATTTAAATAAAAAAAGTATTGTTTCTCAATACTTTTCGTAAGTGATTTTTCTATTCAATCATCCATTCTAGTGTTTCTTTTGTAAAAGCTAATTGAGGAGTACCACTATGATTTGCATTAAGTTCTACAAATTTTGCATTTCCTCCAGCTTTATTTATAGCATTTACATTGCTTGCCATTCTATTATAGTAATAATTAATGTCGTCTCCTCTGTTTCCACAAAAAGCCATTACTTTTGTGTTTTTAAAGTTTGATGCAGATATGCCTCCACCACAACT
The DNA here is from genome assembly GCA_900556025.1 of uncultured Mycoplasmatota bacterium. The sequence continues at coordinate 805 of USNG01000054.1, read as the reverse complement.
TACTGGAACAGCAGAATAGAAATAATTTGGATATTTATTTACCATAGCCCATGTCCCTATTGCACCTCGTGAATGTCCTGATATTGATATTCTAGAAGTATCGCATGAATATTCTTCGCATACTTTATCAGCTATTTTCTTTAAGACTTCTTTTCTGCCAGATGTTTCATTCCACATTCCACCCATTGGTGCTACTAATAAGAATGGAAAATCATCTCCATAAATATTTTTTACTAAATTATATAATCTGTCCTCTCCACCACCATCACCGTGAAGATACATAATTAAAGGCATATTATAAGTTGCAACTCCAGATATATACACTTTATATGATAAATTATCTTCTCTAAATGTATATGTTCCAGGATCTATATTTAATGGTTTACCGCCTATCTCTTCAAGTTTTTCTAAAAATTTTTCTTTTATATTATTTATTTCTATTTTTTCAACTTCATCATACAAAATTCTAAATTGTTTTCTATTATAATTTTGAGCTAATTTATCTATTTCTTTAGACATATCAACATATTTCTTATAACTTTGTACTTTATTAATAATTTCTGTTTTAGTATTTGTGTCTTTAATTTTTTTAGCAGAAGATAAAGCAGTGTTGTAATTTGATATATTAAAATTATTTTCCAATCTATCTATTAAATCATTTGTGTGTTCAATTCTTACTTTTTCAATATTTTCACTAGTTGCGTTTACTAAACATTGATTTACTTCTGAATCTGTCCATGCAACATTTAAAATTACTGAAACAACTGTAGGAACTAAAAATATAATAACCCCAGCTAAAACTTTA
>USNG01000053.1 GCA_900556025.1 uncultured Mycoplasmatota bacterium | reverse complement strand
TATGTCTAATGATTCAAAGGAAGTGGATCTTTGTTTGTTGTCGTTGTTATCCATTATATTTTACTGGTATTGTAATAAATATTATAATACCTCTCCTTTCAGCTTAGCTAACGTTCATATTGCTTAAAAAATAATTTACTTTAATCTACATATCGCAGTTTTAATTTGACTCTTTTCAAAATCATTTAGAGAATACTTATACATTAATATGATATAAATAATACTATATATGCAAATTGCTAAGAAAAAATAACTCCATTTTATTAAAGTAAAATACGATAATAATATCAGACTTATTAAAATCATAATAATCGGAATAATAGACATTCTAATAATATTTTTCCAGAATAACGGTATATTAATTCCGATGACTTTATAATAATATATGTTCATGATAACCCCTTGCCCTAATAAATAAGACACTCCTGAACATAAAGCTGCACCCACTTCACCTAAAGAGGGAACAAGAAGGTATGTAAATATTACATTTATAATTGCAATTACAGTATAGACTATAGATCTAAATTGGTGTTTATTTTTTGCTATAACAATACTCAATCCAGTGTTTTGTATCAAAGGTACGCATAAAGGAAATAAAGTAAGTATAGCAACCCAATAAGATTTAAGATATTTTTTTCCTGCCCATAAAATTATAAATTGCTTTCCAAATACAGTGAATCCTGAAATAATTAGAGCAACTATTATGAACTGCAGTCTACCAATTTTTATAAAATAGTCAGTAAATTGCTCTGTAGAAGCGTCCTCCACCACCATTGTTGTAATTCTGGGTGTCAATACACTTGATATTGATGTTGACAAGCTCGTTACCATGGTATTAAAAGTGCCTCCAATATTATAAATCGCAACTGCAGTTGATCCTGCAAGCATTCCAAGAATAATTTTGTCAGTAGACCAAAACAACATATCAACAAGAGTTCCCAAAAAGATAAATAAAGAAAAACTGATCATTTCTTTAATCAAATTAAAGGGGATTTTGCCAATTCTAGGATGAATATTAAGTTTATTTTTACAATAAATGATATTTATTGGTAACATTGTAAATTGAATAATAGTACTAGAAACAGCCATCCCCACAGAAGCAAATCCCATATACAAAGCGACTAGATTACCTAAAGGAACCATCACTGTCGAAATCATATCAATCAATCTTCTAAAGATATATTTCTCATGTGACATTACAATTGATGAATATACACTAATTGGAAAAGAAATTGCAGAGTTAAATGTCATAATTCTAATAAGAATCTTCATTTTTTGAATTTCAGAAATAGTTAATCCTTTTTTAAAAATAGCATCTACATTATTAGAAACACAATAACCACAAACTAAAACAATAAATGCAATAAAAGAATAAAGAATTAAAAAGAAACCAAATAATCTTTCTTCTTTATCCTTTTCTTTTGATGCTCTATACACGGTAATATATCTAACGATTGTGCTTCCAAAGCCAAAACTAAGTAGAGAAAAATAACTAATAACAGAAGAAGATAAAGAATACAAACCATACTCAGATTCTCCTAATATTCTAAGCATGACAGGAGTATAAAAAAACGGTATTAAACTACTGAGCGCTAAATTAACATATGATAACAATGCACCAGCTTTCAATTCGTTTATTTTTTCGCTCATTTAAAAACCTCCTTTATTCTAGAAACTAGTTTATCTAAAATGTGTTTTTGACTAGCATTCTTCAAATTATCTTTTTTTAAACAATTCTCAATTAAATCTACGATATCATCAGTGCCTAAGTACTCACCTAAAAATGCTTCATATGATTTTGCCGGTTCTGCTGACTCAAAAAAACATTTATTCCACGTAGCAAGTTTTTGTATTTCAGATTGTTTAAAATTAATCATACCCTGTATCTCATCAAATATTTTTTGTCCTCTATCTGTATGAATAATCACAGAAGAATTACCATTAATATTAAAAAAATCAGGATAAAAGTCCTTTGCACTCCAAAAATCGCCAAGAGTAATATCGCTGCACCTTTTATCACCTTTAAAATGACAATTAAAACACGAAGGTCTAAGATATAAATTGTTTATAAATCCCTTAATAAATAAATTTTCATTATAAACTTCCTCAATTTTTTCCCCATTTTTGAATTCTATCGTAAACATTAATTTATTCTTAGTAGAATTCTTCTTTCTAAAATTAATTTTTTCTATGTTATCAAGATTGTTATTACTCATTTTATTCAAATATTTTTTAAAAACAATTGGAGATGGTACACCATGACATATTAAGTCAACTGTTATTAGATTTTCATAATCCTTTTTTAAAAATTTCTTTAAACCTGCAATTTGGCAAGATGTACCAGAAAAAAGTACTAATTTGTTTTCTAATAATTTTTTCTCTGCTTCCCTATAAACAAAGCCTACCTCACTTTGAACATATTTTGTACCTACTATCTTGTATAAATCATCTAAATTATTAACCATTATGTGCTTTACTGTTTTATTCTTGTCAAATCCTACTCCAAATACAGTTCCATTTTTATTAATAACGTAAGTGGCTAGTGTTTGAAATATTCCACCCGATGAACTACTAAATTGCATTTTTTGATTTTTTGAAAATGCAATATATTCTTTTTTTGAACTTTTCTTATTTGGAGAATCAATAATTGGACATGTTCTTTTACAAAGATTACAATTTATACATAATTCTTTATTGATTTCAGGATAAGAAAAACCATTATCATTAAAATTCATTGTAATTGCAGATCTAGGGCAAATATTTAAACATGCATAACAACCTGTACAATCCTCAATATTTTCTAGTATGTACATAATAGATTAACCTACCAATTCCGTAATTACAGATTTCATTTTGTGTTTTTCTTGTTTGTAAATTACCATTTTCTTTTTAAGCTCTTCTTTTATAACAAATTCATTCTTCTCTATCCATAAAAATGAGTTGAGTAAAGCATTCTCTTTATATAATTCTTGAGCAGGTAACACATAATTTTCCCACGTGCCAAATAAATCTTTTGCTATACCTTTTGCTTTTACAGAATACCCTACAACTACAGTTGGTACACATGTTGAATATGCAGCTATTGTTGAATGAGTTCTTGCACCAATAAAAAAACGACATTTTGATATAACATATTTTAGTTCAGTAGCTTTCATATCAGGGTATACAATCACTCTACAATTATCTTTAAAATAATTATATATCATTTTTATTGCGCTATTATCATTGTTAGAATCTAATATAACATGTGGGATTAAAGCAACTAAATAATTTGTGTTATTTAATATATATTCAATTAATTTAACATAATTTTTCAAAACGATACCGCTATTCTTTTCATTGTCAATAATTACAGGGCTTATATTGATCCCTACAACATTCTCTTCAAATATTTGAGGAATTTCAGGCTTTACAGAAGACATAAAAAAAGCAGGATCTGGGAATAGACTTACATTAGAATTAACTTTTTTTACAGCTTCATAAGTGATACTTTCTCTAACAACTATATGATCATATTTAGATAAATCTACAGAAACGTTTTTTTGCATGACAACGTCTGGCTCAATAGAACATCCCCATAATACGGTTTTGATCCCTTGTTTATGATATGCTTTATTTAAATATGCATAAATATCCGTGCCTCCATAACAGTAATTATCACCACCCACTGACAATGCAATATCAGCTTTCCCTTTACAAGATTTTATTTGACTATCATAATGAAGTCCATCTAAATAAACATACTCTTTTTTTAACTTCATTTTGATATATGCTAAAAGAAAAGAAATATTCCTTTTGATTGGAGTCTTAGCGCTAATCACATTTGCTATATCATTTAAATGATATAAATAATCATCTTCTATATTTTGAGACATAATTGTATAATTGTTTTCCCCTAGAACACTAACAGTACCTCTTACTATAGCTTCACAACCATGGTTTTTTGATGTACCATTTCCATAAATTATTATATTCATAGATTTACCTCCTAATTGTTCAAAAGATTGTAAAATAATTGCATTATTTCTTTAATATTAAAAGTTAAGGCTGTTTTTTTAGCATTTATTTTCATTATTTCCAATTCTTTTGTGTTCTTTAATTTCAACATTTGTTTTATACCTTCAAATAAGGCATTTTTTTCATGATTAACATAAATACAATTAATGTTATTTTGACAATATTCACGTGGACCAAGAGAATCTGCTACTACACAAGGAGTTCCTAAAGCCATACTTTCCAAAATAGTTAAACATTGAGATTCAACATAAGATGAATGAACATAAATATCTGCATAACACATATAAGGATACGGATTATTTTTTTTGCCTAATAATATTACATATTCCTGTAAATGATATTCCTTAATTAACTTTTCTAATTTTTTTCTTTCAATTCCTTCACCTACTATAATCCATTTGAAATCTATACCATTTTCTTTAAGTAATTTTGCTGATACTATACAATCATCAAAATGCTTTTCTTTCGATAATCTACCAACCGAAATAATATTCAACTTATTATCACTTAAATAATTTGGAATATACTCATGAGATAAATTAATTATTTTAAAGGAATCTATCATATTTGGAATAACTTTAATTTTTTCTTTTGGAATATCTAATTCATTAACAAGCATATCTCTGCATCCATTTGAAACAACGACTACTGAATTAATCTCATTACAATCACTTCTGTAATTCATTATTTGATCAGGTGTCAATCTAATTTCTCCATTATGCCACCATGTTATTCTTTTTTTAGTTTTAAATAGCCATGCTGCAAAATCAGTAGAAACGCCCGGCCTAAAACCAATAACAACATCATAGTTCTTATCAGGTAATATGTACGGTTTTAATAAACACATTATCTTCATGTCAAATCTATTACTTAATAAAAACACTATTTTGATCCATATTGAAAAAAAATCCAATTTCTTCAAACATTGACGCATTACAGATAACATACTGCCATATGTACTATGTAAATCGTATAAAATAACATTAACTTCTTTTGGTAAAAAAGAAGAATAGTCTCCTTTTCCCTCTAAGAGAAGTAAATCAACAGAATACTCATTGTAATTGATATTACTTAATATATCAACTAATGATTTCTCCACTCCACCATAATTTAAATGTCCATTAATAAATAATAATTTAGTTTTCATTTTCTTTCTTCCATATTAACAATCTTATTCCTAAATTATACTTGTAAAGATAGGTAAGAATTTTTTGTTTTGATGATATCTTTAATTTATGAATTGAGATGTTCTTAAACATCTCTTTCACATAACTATTATTTGACATATCTAACAAATACTTCTTTTTTTGTTTATAATTCAATTCATGTGTATATATTATTTCTCCATAAGCATTATAAATAAAAAATAATATCATATGATACCATTGAATTTTAAATATTTTTTCATGAAATACTAACGATACTTCATATATAAGTTTACAATAATCTTTCCACTTATCCAATTTAAATATATGGCTTGCAGATTCATTATTCATCCAATAATGATAATAAAACTCGTCTTTCATATAATAAAAAGATTTCGCATTATATAACAACTGAGCTCCAAACAAAAGATCTTCAGAATATCTAACACCTTCAATATATCTAACGCTAGAAGCTACTTTTCTTCTAAATAAAAGTAAGCAATTTGATATTGTAGCAGGATATTCTACATTTTCCATCATTAATAAATGAGGATAGTATTCTTCTTTCAATTGATTGTAATCATAAAATCCTGCTCTAATATCATGAGTATAAGGTGTTTGCATAACTCCATCATCTTTAACACAGTCACACATAACAACATCACAATTATATTCTGTGACTTTTTCCATCATCTTCTCATACATAAAAGGTTCTAAAAAATCATCACTATCTACAAATGTAATATAATCACCTGTACATATATCAAGTCCCTTGTTTCTAGCAACAGATACACCTGCATTATCTTGATGAATTACTTTTATTCTGGAATCTTTGACTGCATATTCATCACAAATTTTACCACTCATATCTCTAGAACCATCATCTATAAGAATAATTTCAAGATTAGAGTATGTTTGAGATAAAATAGAATCTAAACATCGTTTAATATACTTTTCTACTTGATAAACAGGGATAATAATACTAATTTTATTCATAACTTCCCTCCTTATATTAAAATCAATCATTAATCAAATTAATTAAATCATTAATAGAATCATAATTACTGTAGTCTGACTTACAAGTATTTTCAGAAATAGTATGTAATAACTCTTTGCTATTTAAAGCATTATAAATACCTAGAGCACATTCATTATTCTCTAAAGGAACAACAATTCCATCATATCCATCCTTCAACTGACTCTTGGCAGTAGAATAATTAGTAATAATAA
>USNG01000052.1 GCA_900556025.1 uncultured Mycoplasmatota bacterium | reverse complement strand
TGGTAGAGCAACTGAATCGTAATCAGTAGGTTGTGGGTTCAATTCCTATTTTCAGCACCAATAAGGCATACATTCGAACCATTTTGGTTCGTTTTTTTGTCTACTTGAGGGAAGCTAGAATCTTATATGGTATATTCTTGTATAGTAATTTATAGAAGCTTTTAGTATAATAGTTAACTAGGTGGTTTTATGGAATCAAGATTTGCAACTATAAGAAACAACATATATAGAAGATATAATGATGACTATTTGAGAAAAATTTTAATAGATTTTCAAGGACAGCAATTAAATACTCAGAATTTTAGTGTTGAAAATAGAAATATAAGTAAAATATTAAATCATTTTTTTGATGATTTAATACTTAGTTCAAAGTCAAAGAATGGAAAATATTCTCCAGAGGAAGTAATAAATAATGATGATTTATTAAAAATAGCATTGGAATATATTGAACATCATAAAAATTTTTATCAACAGAAAAGTGATGTGGCTAATTTAAGGGATTTCTTTTTTAGTTCATCTATGGTTGGAAAAGTTTCAAATTTTAATCCAGTAATAGCAAGAAAAATATATGAACGATATGTTCCTTTTGATGATGCTGTCATATTCGATTATTCATGTGGTTTTGGAAGTAGAATGCTTGGAGCTTTATCAAGTAAATATAAATATAGTTATGTAGGGGTTGAACCTTATGATGAACTTTATCAAAGATTACTAATTTTTAGAAACTGGATTGCTTCTACATTATGCAATGAATCATCGGCTACAATATATAATTTTGGATCTGAAATCTTTATTCCAGATTTAATAGGAAAGGTTGATTTATCTTTTAGTAGTCCTCCTTATTTTAATTATGAAACATATACCGAATGTGAAACACAATCTTATATTAGATATCCAGAATATGATGAATGGTTAAATAATTTTGTTGTTGAAACTGTAAAAAATATTTATATGTATACAAAAGATGATGGATTACATTTAGTTAATTTAGAAGATACAAGAAGGATTAAGCTAATTCAAGATTGGATTGAAATAGCTTCGAAAATAGGTTTCAGTTTAGAAAATATAGAGGAAATTAATGTTAGAAAAAGAGAAACTAACAAAAATAATGGTAAATTATTAGTATTTAAAAAGAAAGATTTTAACTAATAAAATTAGTTGATAATTAATAACTGTTTCTTTTGTTTTACTTCTTCCTTTGGAGCGGCAGATTGATTGATGCTTAAATTTTTCGTGCAAAGAATAAAACGACTTGTTAAAAAGTCGTTTTAATGTTATTATGTTTGTAGATGAAGGAAACTTCATAAAATATTAAGAAACACTTAATTTTGCATGTTGAGTGTTGCCAATTAAGTTGGTTCCACCTAATCATTGCTGAGCTAGGTGGTTTTCTTTTATATTAATACTATAAATAGTAAGAATAGTAAAAGGAAGATAATTATTACTAGAGATAGAATTAAAAATCCTTTTTGTTCATGTTCTCGCCTCCCTTCTTTCAAGAAGCTTGGCTTCACCCAACTATCAAGCGTTCCTATACATAATTATGACAAACATTTGTTCTTTGTACAAGAATTTTTACATTGATATTTCAAAAATAAAGAGGTACTGTAGACCAATTAAATATTGATGTATAATAAATAACAAGAAGGAGGCTTTTATGTTGTATAAAGATATTGAGATTCTACAGAATTTTTTAAAAAACAATTGCAATATAACATATATGGATATTGATGAAAAAAATAAATATAAGTATTTTAATGAAGAAATTGCAAAACTTAAAGATAAAATTCCTAGTATAGAAAAATTAGAAGAACTTAAGAGTATTGAGGTTGAATTAGAAACAAAGTTTGAAGAATTATATGAATTAGGTAATTATTTTGATCCAATATTTATAAAAATTAAAAAAATTATTCATGAAGAAAGTGTGCTGAAAATAAGAGAAGAGAACAGAAAAAAAGTTGATGAAGAATTATAAATTTTATATCAATTAATAAATTTAAGTTTTTTGTAGCCTGTCAATTGTAACTTTCTTTTTATTTACTTTCTGATATCAACTGTTCTTGCATATGATTAGGTGTGCTTTAAATTCTTTAAATTTGCTTTTTTATTGTAACTTATGTATAATAAGTTTTTGATTAGGAGGATGTGTTATGGTTGTTAAAACTGTTCAAGATAATATATTTAATTCAGAAGCAAAACACATAGCATTTGCTGTTAATGCAGAGGGATATAATGATTCTGGCTTTGCTGGGCAAGTGTCTAGAAAATATTGGAATGAGCTTGCAAATTGTGGGGAACATGAAATAGGTACTGTACTATCTAAAACTATTGGAGATAAAACTTTTCATGCATTAGTTTGTCATTCATTACATGGTGATTGGGGTGAAAATCAAGCCGAAATTATTAAAGAATGTTTTGATAAAATACCTGCTGATGGGGAACCAATTGCGACAATTGCAATAGGTACTGGGTTAATAGGAATGTTAAGCGGTGCTAATTTTAGACAAATAGTTTGTGGAATGCATGATTCTACACAACAAATTATGTTATATGCTAATTATACATTAGATGATGTCATAAACTGTTATAATGAAGAAAAAGGCAATGCATTGAAGAGAGCTAAATAATAGTATTTTATGACATGTAATTTGTAAAATACTTAATTGAATAAGATTAGGTATTTTTTTGTGGTTGTTTAAATAAAATTATTAAAAATTCATTTTGTGTATGATATAATTATTTATATATAATTATGAGGTAAATATGGCAAGTGCACAAGATTTAATTAATAGTGGGTTAGTTGATACTATAAAAAGGCAATATAAAGGAACTAATTATAATATTCCTGATAAATATTTTATATTGATTGCTGATTATATAGATGCTTTAAATCAATTAGAGTATGAAGGTGGATTATATTTGAATCCTATAGATATTGCTAAAAGATTGCCTACTGTTTTGAAAGAAGTTGTTGAAGCGAATCTTAATGGAATACATGGAATAACAGAAGGCGATAAGATTACTATGAATGGCTCCTTAAATTATGAAACTAAAAAGTTATATTTTTTTCATGAGTTAACACATGCTATTCAAACAAGAATTATTAATGGTCATGAACAGTGTTCTTTTTATAATGGAAAAGATGGAATGTTTTTGACTGAAGGGGCTACACAATATACAGCTGAAATTTTATATCATATTTCTAATGGAACTAATATTCGATATAGAAATCAATATGGAGTAGTCAGAGGACAAAGTGATCATGTTGTTTATAGTCCTTTATCAGAATATCAAATGAATGGTAATATATTGATGTTAATGTCATATTCTATGGGTATACCTTTGAATCAAATGTTAGCATTAGGTTTTAGAAGTGATGGAAGAGATTTACTAAAACAAATGTATGAGGCTTTTCCTGGTAATGAAAATAAATTTGAACAATTTATGTATGATTTAGAAAAAATATATTCAATAGATAAATTAATACTTACAGGATATAAGGATCGTCTTAGTGGTCCACAAGTAAATATACAAATGAAAGATGGAAGAGTTTTTGCTGGCAATTTGCAAATGCAAAATGAATTAATTGTTAAAGCTGAAAGAGAACTTGCATCTAACTTTATAGCAAATTATGAACCAGATTATATTTTAGCTAATTATCAAAAAGTATATTCTTGTTTAACTAATGATAGTTTAAAGAATGATTTTCTAAATGCAATTAATCAAATTAAAAATATGCAAAGTGATGTGTCTTTTGGATATTAAATGTATTTGACATGATTTGTGGAGTCATGTTATAATTTCGATAAGTGAGAAGGAAAGATTATTATGTTTAAATTTGTAACTATACAATTTAATCATCATTATAATAGTCTGCACTTGTTAATACGACATTGAAAGATCGTAGGTACAAGTGCTATTTGTCGTGCTTGTATCTAGTGTAATTAACGATAAATAGTCTCTATTATACTACTGCAAGCATGCAGTAGTATTTTTTTAATTTAAAAATTAAGTTAGTGAGAGGAAAAATGATATTTATGGATTCAAAAAATATTTTAAAAGATTTAGTTAGTTTTAATACTATTAATGATAAAGAAAATAATGAAATAATAAATTATATTGAAAATTATCTTCAAAAATTAGGTTTTAAAACTGAATATAAAAGTAAATGTTTAATTATGAGTAATAAAGAGGAGTGTGATATTGGATTTTTAGGACACACTGATACTGTTTCTTGTTCTGATGATTGGAATAGTGATCCTTTTGTATTGAGCGAAGAAGATGGGAAGTTATATGGTCTTGGGTCATGTGATATGAAAGGTTCTATAGCTGTTATACTTTCTGTAATATCAAAAATTGATTTTAGTAAAAGAAATAAAGGAATGAAATTTATTTTTACGTATGATGAAGAGATTGGTTTTTTTGGTATTAATGAACTTATAAATAAAAAAATTACTTTTCCAAGTAATATGATAATTGGTGAACCTACTAATAATGAAATAATAAATGCTAGTAAAGGATTACTTGAATTGAAAGTATCTTTTAAAGGAGTTTCATCACACTCTAGTAAACCAGAAGAGGGTGTTAATGCTATTGAGAATTGTGTTAGTTTTATTAATGATTTAAAGAAATATTATAATAAACTAAAACAAGAAATTATAGATTCAAAATATACAACAATGAATATTGGAGTTATAAAAGGTGGAAGAAGTATTAATATAGTTCCAGATAATTGTGAGGTTTTAATAGATTTTAGAACTGTTAGTGAAAATCAAAATAAAAAAATTATAAATAAAATAAATAAACTTATTAGTAAATATGATGCTAGAAGTAAAATTGTAAATGATATAAAGCCATTTTTGAATGTTAATGGAAAAACTAATATGAGTGATTATATAACTGAAGCAAGTTTTATAGAATCAGAAAATAAATATATTTTAGGTGTTGGGCCAGTTAACGCACATAAGAAAAATGAATTTATAACTATAGATAGTGTAAAGAAATTAGAAGAACAATACAAAGAATTAATAGAAAAAAATATATAAAATAAAACTACTTTCAATTTTGTTGAGAGTAGTTTTTAATATTACCATCTATCTTTTGGTGTAAACATCATTTCTGGTAGATTGAATAATTTGTTTTGTTGAACATTTGCAATTTTATTTGCAAGATCAAAAATTGTATAAATTGATGTTTCATTAAAACTAGGCATAGTTTCTTTAATTTGATTCCATAGTTCATCACTTCTAATTAAATCTAATGTTTTGTATCCTTTTTCAGTTAGACGTTTAATTTTGTTATCTCTTAAAACATCATTGTCATCATAACTAGCTTTGTCTAGTACTGTTAAATAATGTTCTTTGTTAAATAAAGTAACAATATTTAATACATCTTCTATAGAGAATTCTGGCATTTGTTCTTGAAGCTTAACAACAGTTAGTGTTTCACCATATGGAATTTTTTCTACTTCAAATAAAATTCTTCTGGCACATTCATTATTTATTTTCAAAATATATCAACTCCTTAACGAGATTGTAACATATTTTATATAAAAAATCATTATTTTATTAAATGCTTTGATATGTTATAATGTAAATGATTATTAAGGTGGAATTATGTTAAAGATGAAAAATATATGAATGAAATGAGTTCTAAATGATGGGCTACTAAAAGTTTAATAAAAGGTTTTTGAATATTTGATAAGTGTAAACCTAATGAGTATAAATATAGAATATATTATTGTCCGATTGTATTAGCTATTTTGATTATATTATCATAATATATTTTTGATTTTAACTTTTTTATTAATGATCTATTATATAGTTTGTTTGTATTTGCTTATAGAATATACTTTATTGATTAATGAATTAAAATAATGTGAGGAGTTTTATATGAATATTCCAAAAGTAAAATTTAAAAAGATGTCTTTAGAAGAAAATATTAATATAGTTAGTTGGGCTTTTTATGCTGATAGTAGCAATCTTAATATTCATGATTATACTATTCAGTGTTTTCCAAAATTAAATTCTATTTCTAGTGATATGAGTCAAAATGAAGCTAATAAAATAATTGCTGAAGTAGTTAGTGAAGAGTATTATCAAAAAGAAAAGAAGATTGAAGATGAAGTAGAAAGATATAATCGTTTATGGAAAAAATATAATGATAAATATTTTAAAATGTTATTTGATTTCTTTGGATGTTCTTTTGATAATGATGTAATTGCGACAGTCGGTTTAATACCTGTGTTTCCAAGAAACTTAGATGATTTGTCTTTTTCAATTTCTATTGATCTAGAAGAATCTAAACTAGTAGAAGTTGCTGCTCATGAAACTCTTCATTTCATATGGTTTGAAAAGTGGAAAGAATTATATCCAAAAACTCCTAGGAGAAATTATGATAGTCCATATTTAGAATGGAAGTATTCTGAAATGGTAACTGATCCAATATTAAATAATAGACCTTTTAGTGATTTATTTAGTTTTAAAGAAAAAGGTTATGATAGCTTTTATGAATTATATGATGGAGATGAACTTGTTATGGATAAATTAAGAAAATTATATTCTACAAGTGATAGTATTAATATAAAAGTGGAAAATGGATTTAATTATTTGCAAAGAATTAATAAAAAATAATATTTCATATGGCAAAGTAGTTACTTATAATGATATAGCAATAGAAATGGCAAGTAAAGAGAAATTAAAAAGATGTCTGTTCAAGCAGTTGGAGGAGCTGTTGGAAGCAATCCTATATGCATAATTATTCCTTGTCATAGAGTAGTTGGTACAAATAATAAAATTACTGGATTTGGTGAAGAAATTAAAAATAAAATGGA
>USNG01000051.1 GCA_900556025.1 uncultured Mycoplasmatota bacterium | reverse complement strand
AGTCGTTGCCATTATGTAATAACTTATTATTCATAAATATCTTTATAAGATAATCCTCTTTACTTGGAATATTCAAATTTAATGTGTCGCCTTCTATTATCTCTGTAGGAAATATATCGCTGTTAGAAATATTATAATAAGTAATATTAAAAATTCTTCCAAATTTAAAATTTAGCACAAATTTGTTTTCAACATTATTGATATTTGTGCCATCTTTATATGACACTTTTATTTTGAATGTTTTTTTAACTCCCAAAGAGCATTGATTATTATCACAAATTTTATCTTTTAAATTATAATCTAAAAATTCAAATTTTAAATTTTCATTATCAATTGTTGCATCACTTATTCCCATAATAACATTACCTAAATTATAAACTTCAACATCGTAAATAACATAGGAATTACTATTATTTAATTCAATACTACTAGAAATATTAGAAACATTATAATCTTCATAGTAACTAGTAGCATCTTTTACGCTTTCAACCCAAACTTTTGTCACTCTTACATCTTTATCTATTCGCACAGCAGCACTTATATCTTCTATTGCTAATTCATTCTGAAAAGCAGAAAATCCAATACTTAAGAATATAACAATTAAAACAACTATTATGGAACCAAAATAAATTAAATTATTATTTTTTTGAAGTTTTCTTAGTTTCATACTTCTTATCACCACCATTAATGTCCTTTGAATTTACTATATACAAATATAAATTATTATCATTAAGAATATAAAACTTTGACATTTTATGGTCTTTAACATTATAGAACATAATTGGAGAGTGTAAATTATCCCGAACATCTACTAATTCATTAAAGTTATTAATTATTAGAACATTGTAATCTTTTTCATCAGGAAATGTTGCTGTTTCTACTATTAAACGATCATACTCTTTTAATATTTTATTAATAAACTTATCATACTTACTTATTGTTTTGGTATATTTTTTTATTATTACAAAAATGAATGATAGGAAAACAAGTGATAGGAAAAGAAAAATTATACCAACAATAAATTTTAGATTTTCATTAATAGCAATATATTTTGATGAAATATATTTATCTATACTTTTATTTATTTCTTGTGTATTAAATTTTATTTCAATAGCTTTTTGTGATAGTGGTATTCGAACTGATATTTGTGCAGAGGTTGGAATATCTTTGTATTTGGAATTAACATTATTATAAGTGTTTAAATACACTTCCAAATAACTTTGTGAATCAATACCATATTGGGATTTAAAATTAGTTGCAATACTATTATAGTATTCATAATCAATATTTACTTTTTTATCTAAATTATATAATGTTCCATTATTTTTTATAGAATCAGAAGTTTTAGGTGCTAAAACATATTCTTTTTCATAATACTTTGTTTTAGTATCATTATTTTCAATAATAAGTTTAGCCACAATTTCATAATCAGTGGAACTAACTAAATTATTAGAGTTACCATTAAATTGATAATTAAATTCTAGTGGAATATTCTTAATTAAACTAGCTACATAAGACATATCGGAATCTAAGCATTCATCCTCAAAGAAATCATTATCCTTTAAGCACACTGAATATTTAACATTGCCCTTTTCTTGAAAGTGTAATTTTTCATCATTGTTAATACTTAATGAGTTAGTAATAAATTTAAAGCCTATTATAATAAATAAGCAAAAAAAGAATATAAATAGGCTAAATTTCAATAAGAGATTTTCTTTTTTTATATTTTTACTATTTTTTTTATTTTCAGTACAATGTACATTTTTTGTCATTTTTACCACCTCTCATTAAGTAGTACAGTAGGATATCCTATTAGTGGAATCTTAAGCTTAACAGTTCCAATAAACATATCCTCTGTAACTTTGTATTTATCATAATCGCTATTAGCATCACCTTTAGTATATATAAAATATTCGTTATTATTTTTTACAATTTTATAAATTCTATGAATAATCATTTTTCCATCATGCTTATATGCTAGTACATCCCCAACTTTAATTTCATCATATTTTTTATCAACAATAACTACATCACCTTTTGAGATTTTAGGTTCCATAGAACCACTAGCAACTGCAATTGCATAATATCTAAAATATCCAGATACTACATAAATTAAAACACAGCTTAAAATAGTTAAAGGAATAAAAAATAGAATCTCCTTTTTTTTATGACTATAATTGTCAAGTGCAACTTCTTCAGTTCTATCTTTTTTAAACCAATTTTTTATCTTTATAAGGACAATCAATGGAAAAATAAGAAAAATCAAAGAATAAAGGTATTCATTAGGGTTTGGAATTATAGGAAGAAGATATTTATATAGGCCCATAATTAATAAGTATACAATTCCAGGTTTATAACCAAGATTTAAAGATAAGTATGAACACAAAATATTTTCTGAGATTGATGGTAAAAATGTTAATGCAATTAACAAAAAAGTATCCTTATTAAAACCAATTGAATGAGCTGAAAAAGGTATAACATTATCAATTATAATAAAGAAAACGTATGTAATTATAATCAAAGTTTTTGACTCACTAGACTTCATTAAAAGTTGATATCTCAAAAACTCTTTTATAAAAATATAAAATATTATAGGAAAGATTATGTTTTGGAAAGAATTTATTGTAAAATAATTGATATTTTTGGCAAAGCCTATTAAAATGCCGGATAAATAATAAAGCAGAAAAAAAGCTATTAAAATAATAATAATCTCTAAAATGATATCTTTACTGTAGCGATGTTTATCTTTTTCAAATCCAAAAGCAAAATATACAATAACTAAGGATAATAAAAGTACAATATCTAACTCAATTTGTCCTATCATTTTAAATTTTAAATTATTTAAAAGTAAAATAAAACTGAAAGTAAAGATAAATAATATTATTTTAATATAGCTTTTCTTCATTATTATCTCCCATCTTTAAAGAGACAAAGCTGTTTTAACATGCTATTTTTAATCAACAGAACTGTAATTTAAAGTTATATTGCCAAATGCAACAGTAAAGTCTCCATCTGCTCTATCAGCACCAGCTTCATATTCTAAAGTAACTGTAACTAATTCTCCGTTACCTTTAGATAAAATATGACCTGTAATAGAAGCCTTGCCAGTTGTTGTTTCAATTTCATTTCCAACTTTTACTTTTACAGAAATTTTTTCACAAGCTTTTTGAACTAGAGCATCAGTAGTTCCTTGACCTGCTGTACAGATTTTAGTAGCATTTTGATTAGCAACATTACTAAAAACTATACTTTTTAGGTAAGCATTCAATTCTCCTGCATTATACGCATAGAATTTGTACACAACTGATTGTCCAGGTTCAGTAAATGTTGCACTTAACTTTGAGATAGTTGGATCAACGCTATTATCAATAACACCATTGGTTGTTACTAGTGAGTTAGGTGTAGCAGTTGGTATAATTTCGGCAACTTCTACTTTATCTTCAGCACTAGAAAAATCAACATTCATTGTACTACTATCTGGTTTAACATTCGCACTAGTTTGAATATTTAAAACACTAGAAAAAGCAGCAAATCCAATTGATAATCCAACGATACCAACAACTAAGGCAACTATTGCTATTATCTGTACTTTTCTATTTTTCTCCATTTTTTTATCCTCCTATGTTTATGATTATATCATAGCTATTATATTTAAACAAGATTTCATCTTGACTTTTATCTTCATCTCAATTGTAAAAGTAAATTTTTATTTAAATGTCTATTTTTAACGAAGTTTAGTCTAAAATTTTACGGTTTAAAATACAATTGTTTCTTTCATTTTACATCTTTTGCTAGTAGTTGGACTTGGTTATTTGCCATTTTAACTCTTACACTACTGAGATAGACAAAACTTTATTACAAAAATATGATATAAACTTACTTTGCTATTTAATTTTATAATTTCAAGTATAAATATCTATACCATTTATAGTTATTAGTCATAAAATACTTTAGATTGGAGAAATATATGAAAAAGATTTTACTTGAGATTAAAAATTTAAAAAAAATTTATCATAATAAACAGGGAGAAACTTTGGCTGTTGATAATGTTAATTTTGATGTGTATCAACAAGAGATTCTAGCAATTGTTGGTCCTTCTGGTTGTGGCAAATCTACAATTCTTTCTATTCTATCTGATCTTAATAAAAAAAGTGATGGGAAAATAGTTTTTCATGATAAAGAAGAGATTGGCTATATGCTACAAACTGATTCTCTGTTTCCTTGGTTAACAATACTAGATAATTGTTTATTAGGACTAGAAATTAAAAAAAGAAAAAATCAAGAATCTATAAAAAATGTTATTAGACTCTTAGATAAATATGGGCTTGCTGAATTTAAATATAAATATCCAGATAGTTTATCCGGTGGTATGAAGCAAAGAGTTGGATGAATATAGTATAGACACAGGTAGTAATTAAGAAAAGTTGCTTATAGCCCATAAAATAAGGAAAAAATCAATATTTAATCTTTTTGATTTTTCTAAAAAATAGAATTTTAAATTAAAAATTTTATTCAAGATTTAAGTTAATTTTAAAAGTATAAACAAAGAAAAGAGGTATAATATGTTGTTAGATAATAATACTAAAAAGGTTTTTGATTTAATAGATATGTATGATAATTTAAATATTGTTGATAAAGTTAGGTTAGCTATTTATTTATTAGAAAATAAAAGTTTCTACATCAATTTTAATATTAAAGATATAATTATATTATTAAAAGAAGTATTAAATAAACTAGATTCTAGTAATAGTAAAAATATTGTTAATTTTGCTAAATATAAGCATCTATTACTTTTTTCAGCCAAGTATTTAGAACTAACTGAAAAAGAAAAGAAAAATTTTACAATAGAAATGCTATTTAATCTTTTTGAAACTGATTTTAAAGATAAAATTATTAATAAAAAAATTAATAAACATTTAAATGTATATGATTATTGTTATGCAATATTAAATAATTAAAATTAAACCCTAGTAGCTTTAATAGTTACTAGGGTTTTTAATATAACCAAATATATTTTTCTTCTAATTTGTTTGTTTTTTTCTATAAACAATTAATGAAGCTCCAGCTATTCCAATTATTGAAAGAACAGATGTTACAATATAAAATCCTACATTATCTCCTGTTTTTGGATTTTCTATTATATTCGTATTTAATGATTTTTCTGTTGCTACTATTCCATAATGACTTAAATGAGTTGTTTCAAATACTATGTATCCATCTTCTATTGTTGCTGGTATAGTTTCTTGTATTTGGTTATCTTTAATATAAACTACTTCATATTTTTTATAACCTTTTAAATCTTCTGGTAAAGCAATTCTTATTTTCATTTTAGTATCATTAATTTCAACTATGTGTCCATTTTCTAATACATTAATATCAACTACATACTTAACATTTTTATCAGCAAGTTCTTTTTTAACTTCAACTTTTTTAATATCCAAAGTATAGTTTTTACTTACTTCTTTCTCAAATGTAATACTACCATTTATTACTCCTGTACTTTTAATTTCCTTTATAGTATTTTGTTCAGAAGATATAGGTGTCATTGTTAGCTCTGGGTACATTCTCCATGTTGTTGGAAATTCATCAACATTTGTTTCTGTTTCCCAATCCGATACCCTATAATTATAATATTTACCATTTATTTTTAATTTAGTATCTCTTGTAAAAGCATATCCTTCTTTAGCTTTAAAATATAAAATGTATTGATAATCTTTTTCACTTTCAAAAGTAGTGATAAGATTTTCATAACCCTTATTAAAGAATTCAGCTGAAGTTATACCTGCACCATCTTTAGTTTGCCAACCTTCAAACTGATATACATACGATGAATCATCAGGTGTTTTTCCAGTAAATACTGGTTTATCATTTACATTAAAACTGATTGTTGCATTATTTAATTCTATGATGTCGATGTGTTTTAATTGAACTGGTTTTGTTGGTTTTATTGTTTTCACAGCAGTTACAAAAAGTGTTGTTTCAAAACTTTTTACATTTGCACTATTTATTTCTGTATTGTTTACTCTTACTGAAGTATTACTTCCAAATTTATTCTCATCTTTTGCTTTAAGAGAAATACTATACATATAAGTTTTTCCTTCTTCAAAAGTAGTTATTTTTTTATCTTGTGATAACTCATTGTTTTTTGCTTCATCAGAATACCAAAACTTAACTGGAACAGACTCTCCACTTGCATTAGTTTCCATCTCTTCCCAGTATTCATACTCTATATCATATAGTTCATCCCAGGGATCACATTTATAAGCTTTTGCTTCTGGCTTATCACCGGGATTATAATTAAATTTTACACCCTCAATATCTATATTAGCTGTGCTCAAATCTAAATCCTCTGCAAATGTTGTTATCGGAGCAATACAAAGTGTAAACAGAAATATTAATATAGTAGTAATAAATAATTTTTTCTTCTTATTTTTCATATTCTTTCTCCTCTTAATTTTATTTGATTTTTTTATTATTAATCTTTATAGTCATAACAATTTTTTAATATAGCTCTATCATCTATAATCTAATTATTTTCCTCTATGTTACTCTCCTTTCTTTATTCCTCATATCTAACCTCATTCATACTATTAAATCCACTTAAGTAATAATCATCCGGATAATCTCTTACTCTATTTTCCATAACATCATTTTTAGTGTTTCAATTATAGATTCAGCCTCTGGTGGAGTATGATTTATTAACATTGGTTTATTACTTATAATGGCAATAATAACTATAATCGCTACTAATACAATAATTCCTATTATGGCATAAATAATTTTTTTGCTTTTCATATAACATCTACTTTTCTATATATCCACTTGTTTTTTTTGAATACATATCATCAGTTATAGGCTTAT
>USNG01000050.1 GCA_900556025.1 uncultured Mycoplasmatota bacterium | reverse complement strand
CTATTCTAAATCTTGCTTCTGTATCTTCTGTTATTGTATATGTTTGTCCTGCACCTTCTATTACTTTGTATTCAATTTTTTCTACTACTACTTTAATTTTCATATTTGATGTAATGTTCTTTAATTTTAATGTGTTGCCATCTAATGTTTTTTCTACATCATTTACTAATACTTTTACTAGTTTGTAGCCTGTATTTGCTGTTATTGTAAAGTCTTTGTTGTCTCCATAACTTACTGTTACAGTTCCATCTGGATCTACTGTTGCTCCCTCTACATCTTCAACTGTTACTGTGAAAGGTATTTTCTTATAACTTACTACAACTAATTTATGCCCATCCATAGTAAGCTCTAATTTGTTACCAGTTACTTCAACTTCAGTTCCTTCAACAAGAACTTTGTCAATCATATAACCTTCATCTGGTGTAAATATAACTTCTGCTTTTTTTCCTTCTAATACTTCTAAACTAGAAACACTTATTGTTCCATTTCCACCATTAACAACTCCACTTAACACAAACTTGTTTTTTACTACAACTGATATTTCAATATCAGTTACAGTTTTATAATTTATTGTATCTGTTGGTGTATAAGTAGCTTTATAAGTATGAGTTCCAGCAGTTAAAAGTTCACTAGGGTTATTCCAAGTAAATCCAGCTGGTAGTGTAATACTACTTAAGAAATCGCCTTTAACACCAGTTAATCCTGTTGGTACTGTAAATTCTGGTGTTGCTTGAGTAATAGACCAGTTAATAACTACATCCGTAGTTGTACCATCTTTCCACTCATAATTATCTTTATCTTTTAAAGATATTGTAAGACTATAATTACCTACATTTGTAGCAGTATTAGTACCTGTAAATTCAAATACTTCACTATCGTGGAATGAACTATATCCCTTACTTGTACCATCATATACAAATGATGTTGTACTAGCAGTCGGTTTATTTAATTGTGCTTTCTTAATTGTAAAAGCATAAGTTACACTTCCTACATAATCTGGATTATCTTCTGGTACACTATATGTTACAGTATAAGTTCCTGCATTTTTTGGAGCTTCTGCACTATCATAATTTGTAGTTCCTGTTCCTTTGTATTTGGTATCTAGCATTTTTACATTTCCACCTATAACTTCAATTCTACCAATCGGTTTTTGTTTTTCTCCGTTATAAATAAATACTTGATTATCTTCTATACCACTAAATGTTACAGTTTCTTTTTCTACAACATTTATATAGAATGTTTTTGTTGCTTCAGCATATTCATTTACTCCATCATTATTTTCATCTTTTGCTGGTGCAATAACTTCCATTGTTACTTTTCCATCTGTTGTTCCTGCTGTAAATCCTGTAGTTTCATCAAATGTTCCTGCACTTCCACTTATATATTTAATTTTATAATCAGTTAAATTACAATTTAATAGTTCTTTAATTTTATCTATTGTTAGATTTCCACCAACTTTAACATATAAGTTTTCTTCTGCAGTAATTATTTGTGATAATTGTTTTACTTCTAATATGCCATTTACATGAGTACCAAAAGTATAGTTAGAAGTAATATCTTTTCCATCTCTTGTTACTTTTACACCTGTTACTTTATTATCAGAAGTACCAACATATTTTTGTTTACCTGTAATAGTAGCAGTTAATTCGTCTCCTGCAAGTAAAACATCATTAGTATATGTATAACCCTTATTAGTTAAATCTTCTCCATCATAGTTTTTAGTATCATCATTTGCAGTTACAACTATTGGAGTTGTAATTGGTGTAATAGAAAGTGTTCCTTTTTCTATTGTTACATTACTATAACTATTTGCATTTAGTAACATATAATCAAATATACCATTTTCAACTGTTCCATCAGATACATCTTTAACTTTTCCTTTTGTTGTTAGCATTATTTCATCTTGTGTTTTGTTTGGTAGTTTATACATTTTAACATTTTCAGAAAATTCAAGTTTTGTACCCCCATAATATACATCATATCCATCTTCCTTATGTTCATTTCCATCATATACCCATGAATTTGATTTAGTTATTATCTTAATTTCTGTATTATTTTTGTAAATTTCAAAATTAACTATATTTTCTGGAATGATATATTTTTCATTAGCATCATTAGTTAATTTGAATTTCATTTTATACTTACCAGCCAATACAGGAGGCATCCAAGACCAGTTAGCACTACCTTCAGATGCATACTCAATACCACCATCATTTTTTGTAAGTGTTGAACCATAATTTATAACTGGCATTTTAGGTTCTTCACCATAAGTCCAACTATCAATTGAAATATCAAGGTCTGTTATTTCTTTTTTATCCACTTTTAATGTAACTTTTGATGTATAAGTATTATCATTTATATCAGTTACGGTTATATTGGCTGAATATTCTCCTACATTTAATCCTTTTTTTGCTTTGATTTTAAAGTCTGTATTTGTTGCTCCAACAGTTACTGTTGGAGTTTTAGTACCCTCTACTACAAAATTAGCATTATCTACTGAAACATTTTTAATTTGTAAGTCGGCTGCCCCACTATTATATATTGGAATTTCTTTTACATCAGTAGCTTCTGTATATCCATAAATTTCATTTAAACTAATATCTGAAACATCAAATCTTGTTTTCTTTCTTACAATAATAGAGCGAGTTTTATCATCATCATAACGATCAACAAATGGCTCAGAAATTAATCGATTTCTATCTGCTACGACTTGCTTATCATTAATATTATAATATAAAAATTCAGAATCCTCTGGTATTACATTACCTATTAACATTTCTTTTTCAAACTCATTATTAGAGTTACGTGCCATAACTGCCATACTTTGACCTGAATATGTATAAAGTTTAATTGTTTCAATACTTAAATCAACTCTTACATTATCATCACTGCGTAACAAATAAGTCAAACCATTCAATGTAGTATCTTTTACAGTTAACTTATAATTGCTCTTCCCCATGAATACAGTACTAGGTTTTTCTGGTTGTTTTTCTCTTTCTATTTTTATCCCATCTACCAAAACAGCAATATCATGCTTTTTAGTTACATCATTCTCTTGAACAGTAAAGAAATAAAATATTTCATTATTTTTCTTCTTATAAATCTTACCTGTTTTTCCATTACTAGAGTCAGTTATTTTAAGAGTTGCATTATCATGATATATTAGATTAATTGATTTATCATTTACTAGTGTTAATGTGTTTCCATTTAAATCTAATATTGTGTCTTTATATATATGCCAATTTAACTCATCATTCTCACCCATACTAATATTATTTTGTAATTTTATTAAATCTGCTGAATCTTCTGCGTTAGTTTTATTTACAGCATTAATAAAATCTGTAGCTTCTGTAACTAAAACATTATTTTTAGCACTTGGATCTGCTACTTTTAGAGTTACAGTTGTTTCCATAGTATAACCTGACATAGTAGCTACTGTTATCTTTCCTGTATATGTTCCAGCAGGAAGTCCTGTTTCAGCTGTTACATAATACTGCTCGTAACTATCATATGCTGGTTCAACATAATCATGATTGGTTCCATTAATATTAAAAATATCTTCTCTATCAACTGTAACATTCCATATAGCCCATGCCTCAGTACCATTGTTATGAACATTAATATAGCCCATTGGTTTTTCTGTATATCCAACATTGACAGTTCCTAAATCAACCTTATATGCTATACCTGATTCTGCTGCATTTACTTTGTTTGTTCCTACCAACAAAAAGGCTACTAGCATAACTAATATTGATAGAAGGTATTTTGTTTTATTTTTCATAAAGCTCTTGCTCCTTTCCTTTTTTTGAACATTTTTTATTTGTTCAAATTGATATATTGTTCTTGTTTCAAAAGAACAAATTACTTAACTTTTTTAGCATGTAATACTACTCTATATTTATTGTTATTTGCACAAGTTGATAATGTTAATATATTATCATCTTTTGAAACATCAACATTAAAATCTTTAATACTTCTTTTCTTTAAGTTTTTTATAAAGCCTTCAAATTCATTGCCATTTTTAAATTCTGTTTTTATATAATAATCTTCATTTTCTATTTTATAAACAGAAAATACTTTATAAATACTTTTTTCATTTTCAGTATATAAAGTGATATTGGTATTTTCTTCATTCTCATACCATTTAGAATTTAGTATATTTAGCATACTGCCAAACATTGAGCCATCTCTCATATTGTGACCATAGATTACAATGTTTTTATCTGTATTATCAAACTTATTTCTATAATCTGCAAAAATCCATCCTGCTGAATTACTACTTTTATCAAAACTATGGTTTAAATAAAAGCTATTATTTGTTCCTTTTACTACAGGATATTCGACATTTGTATTGTTTACTTTAAGCCATGCAATAGTTTCGTTATTCTGTTCTTTTAATTTATTAAAGTCTACTGTATATTCATCTTTGTTTTCATCTTCGTTTTTTTCTTCAACAATTACTGTACTTTTTATTTGTTCTGCTATTTTATTGTTATTTGTTTTATCTTTATACCATTTAAAGATTTTGATTCCAGAATATATTAATATAGAAAGTAAAATTATATATAGAATAAGATTTAAAATTGCTTTCTTATATTTTTTATTCTTTTTTCTTCTCATTATTCACATTGTCCTTTCGTATATAAAGGCTAGCCAATAACTTATAGCTAGCCTAAATATATCGCCTTACTATTCTCTTACTTTTTTTCTTTTTAATAATGTTAGTGTTCCAATAGTTGCTATAGAAGCTACAAATAGCATTATACTTGTTGTAATATTATCTCCTGTTTTTGGATTGTTTGTTTCATTTTTTGTTTGTTCTGTTTTTCCTTCAACATTTGTTGCAATAATTCCATATTGACTTAAATGTGATGTTTCAAATACTATATATCCATCTTCTACTGTTGCTGGTATTGTTTCTTTTATTTCATCATTTGAAATATATACTACTTCATATTTGTTAAATCCCTTTAAGTCTTCTGGCAATGCAATTCTTATTTTCATTTTAGTATCACTAATTTTAACTATTTGGTTATTTTCTAATACATTTATATCTACTACATATTTAACATTTTTGTTTGTTAAGTCCTTTTTAACTTCTACAGGTTTTATATCTAATTTGTAGTCTTTGCTAACTTCTTTTGCAAATTCAATTTTTGCTTTTGTTTCTCCTGTACTTTGAATTTCTTTTACTGTTTCTTTAACTGGTTGTTCAGGTTTGCCTGAAGTTTTAGTCCAAGAAGCATATAATGTTACATTTTTATATCTCTCATAACCACTTTCTTCTTTTATTAAAGTATCTTTTTCAAACTCTTTATCTGTTTCTTCATCTATATCCCAGAATCTCCAGTAAACATAATTATAGTTTTCTCCGCTACCATCTTTTTTTGTATTCCAACCGTTAAATGTATATCCTTCTCTTACTGGAATGTATGGTAATAATGACATTGATGTTCCTGAATTTCCTCCACCTATATAGTCATAACTATTAGATTCTTTGCCATCTATTTTACCACCATTAGCATTTAATTTTAATACAATTCCATCACCTTTAAATGTGTCTTGAGTATATGTAGCAGTTATTTCTATACAATCACGTTTAGCAAAATAACTAGAATCAATAGAAGTTACAATTTTTCCATCTAACTCCCATCCTTTAAATGTGTATCCTTCTCTTACAGGTATATATTTTGTTAAATCAACTGTTTTAAATTCAGTGCTTTTACTTGTTAATTTTATAATGCTTTGTCCATTTACTTTACCTGCAAATGGATCAAGTGTTAAATAATATGTACCAGTTCCTTGTAATACTTTATCAGAAAATTTTGCATAAAGAGTTAATCCATTCGTATATGTTTCGCCTTCTGCTAACTCTCCACTCCAGCGAAAATCAGTTATTGCTATATCTTCGTTAGCCTTTTCTCCTATAAAGCTTCCCCAATATGCAAATTCAGTTCTACCATTGAAAGGTACTATTCCTTTTGTTAGTTCAGATAATTTGACTGTCGTTTCTCCCTCTGTAACATTGAATTTTATAATCTTTTGGTCTTTACCATCAATACTGGCATTTTCTGCTGTGCTAGTCAATATTAATGTATATTTTCCATCATCACTAATTGTTGCTGCATTTACTCTGTTTGAAAAAATAAACAGACATATACTAGCTAAAATAATCGCTAAAAATATTAAACTTTTTTTAATTTTCATTTTACTTTTCCTCCTGATTTTTCTTTTTATTATACCAGTTGTTACTTTATTTTGTAAACAGTTCTATATATCCTTCGCCAATTCTTATCTTGCCTTCTTTAAGAAGTCGTCCAACACCTCTCTTGAACGCATTCTTGCTCATATCAAAATATTCTTTGATAAGCTCTGGGTCTGCCTTATCGTTGAATGGAAGCCTGCCGCCATTGAGCTTGATTTTCTCAAGAATCAGTGATGAATCCTCATCCATCTGGATATAAGCCTTCTGCTTGAGGCTTATTGTAAGCTTGCCATCCTCTCTTACCTTTGATACTCTTCCGTGGAATGTATCGCCGACATTAAGATGTCCAAACACCTCATTCTTAGGTATCATGCCAAAATATTTATCATCAACGGCAACATATAAGCCGCGCTCAGGATTAATCTCTATAACTGTTCCTGATACTGCACTGTCCTTAACGTAATCACTGCCATTAGTAAGATAATGATACACTCTCATTGTGGCAGCAAGTCTGTCGCTCTTATCTATATATAATGCAACAAGACACTCATCCCCGTCAGACACATGTGTTGTCTGCTCTTTATAAGGAAGAAACAAATCTTTCTCAAGCCCCCAGTCAAGAAATGCTCCTATCTTGCTGACCTGTGAAACTCTAAGCTTTGCAAGCTGTCCTAACATTATCTTAGGCTTCTTTGTTGTCGCTA
>USNG01000049.1 GCA_900556025.1 uncultured Mycoplasmatota bacterium | reverse complement strand
ATAATTTGGAATGTGCGATTGATTCTCTGGAGGAGGCGATTCAGTATCTGGAGGAGATCGAATGATACGTGGAAATTGGTACGTTATTAAAACTAATGACGGAATAGTTGATGCACTATATACGGGGACTACGAATGACGGAAGACATATATTCAGATATCATTGTCAAGAAAAGAATAAAATTATTCGTTGTCCTGAAACGGAATTAGAAAATATTATCGTAAGTAATCAAAGAATATATAATGGTATGGTAAAACATGTACCAAAAGACACTGAGATTAATGGATTATTTCTTGGTTGGATTTGGTATATTTTTATCATGATTGTTGTCAGCATTTTTAATGGAGCAATTATTGGTTGGGTCGTAGTTTCATTTTTCTTTTTTAAATGGAGAAAGAAAATCAAAGAAGAGAATACATTTTATACAAAGGAGTGAACGTTATGCCTAGTGGAAGACTTGAAAACGAAAACAAAGAATTTAAAAAGAGTATCAGATCCGGAATTAGCAAGAGCAATGACTTATGGTCAATTTGTTGATGGAGACGAAAATGTTGAAGGAACAGATAATGTTAAATTTAGTGCTTTCTTTTTACGTGATGTAAACAATGATGGTGATGCAGAGAAAATCAAAGGAACGTGTAAACAAATTGGAAAAGAAGATACGCTATACATGGAAGTAAATGTTCAAACAGAAGGAATGTTAAAAAACGGAAAGATCGAAATAGACGGAAAGAATTTTTACTTAGTAACAACAGCTCCAAAAGATAATGAATTAAAAGACAACTATGTAAGCACAAATACAAAGGTAATGGAATTTTCAGACTTAAACAATGGAACACAAAAACTTTTAACAGGTGTAATCAGAAGTGGTGATTATTCTTATTCAAGTAGCACAGCAAGTGCAATAGGCTCTAATATAAATAATTTATCAAGAAATGATAATAAAATAATATTCACAGGAACATACATAGGTGTTGATAACACAGAAATAGAAATTAGAAAAGAAATAAATTTAACAACAGATTGGTATGGAACAGCAACAGCTAGTTTATATGCTTCAAATTCAACACATTACGACATAGAAAATAGAACAGACAAAGAAAACGGAACAATAACATTTGATGTAGATATACGTTCAAAAGAAACAAAAGGATTATTAAATATAAATAAAAACTATGTTGAAGGAACAATTCCTCAACTTAACGGATATGATCCAATTAGTGTAACAACAACATCTGCAACAACATCATTTAACTATGATGAAACAACAAAAAAATTCACATTAACAAGAGAAGCAACAGCAGGAGAAGATGGAAAAATAACATCATCAGTATCAAGAGATAATTATTATAAAATAACAATCAAATACCCAATAGCAGCATATGAAACAATGGATTCAAAAATAGTAACAATAGAAATCCCAGTAATGACATATTACACAGGATATAACAATCCAAATAAAGAATTTGTAAATCCATATAAATCAAACGAAGCAAAAAGCACATTATTATGGACATTCAGAGGACCACAAGAGTATGCAACAAAATATGAAGTAACAGTTGGAGAATATTTAACTAATCCAACATACAGATATACAGTATCAAAGAAGAAACCATTAAAAATTTATAACGAATTAAGTGATGAAGAAAAAGATGATACATATAACGTAAAATGGTATGTTTCAAAAGGAACAAATGAAAGCTCTGATGGAATAGTTATGAAAGAAACAGCAACAGGAGCAGAACAAGTATCAGATCAATTTGTAAAAACAGATGCAAGTAAAGACTCAATGGAAAACTTAACAACAAACATAGGAGTAAGCTTTGTAAATGCAGATAACTTTTTAGCAGAAGATGGATGGATTAAAGTATATGACGATGAAACAGGAGATTTACTAGTAACATTTACAAAAAATGATTGGAACAAATATACAAAAGAAAATCCATATAAATTTGATTTACCAGTAAAACATATAAGAGTTGAAACAAGTGAAACACAACCTTCACAATATTTTACAGTATATTCAAAGAAAGAATTAGATGATGAATATATAACAACAAATTATACAAGAGAACAATTTGATGAATTACAATACATTCGTTCACAAGTAAGTATTTATGCTGGAGAAAAATTAATAGGAACAACAAACCATACAGCAAACTATGAAGAACCATATTCAATAGCAAGTTTAAAATTAAGTAAAAATACATTATCAACACAAGTAACAGAAAAAAATGAAAAATTAACAATAAGTGCAACAGCAAATGAAAGTCAAAACCAACAACCATGGAAAAATGGAAGCTTTTTAATAAAAGTACCTCAAGACATAATAACGACAGAGATAAATAATATAACGAGCAGTAATAGTAGTATTACAATAACAAGTTCAGAATATATAGAAAATGATAATGGAAAATTCATAAAAATAAACACAAAAAATACAACAGATGCAGGACAAACATTTGACATAGTAATAGATGCAAATATAACACCAGACCCACGTATAGCAACACAAACAGAAAGCTTTGAACTATATGCAGCAAATGAAGATGGAGTTGATTACTATTATGGAGCAGCAGACATCTATGATGTGAACAATAATTTGAATACAACAGAAAAAGTTCATAAGTCAACAACATCAGTAAGTTTAATAGCCCCAAATAGTTTACTTACAAACCAAACAGCAAGTAACTTTGATAAAAATGGAACACAAGTAGTATCACCACAAATAGCAGACGTAAAACCACCATTAGCAACAGTAGAACAATATACAGAAGAAAAGACAATAAGAATTGGAGCACAAATAAAAAATAACTATGCAAGTACAATTAGTGAAGTAAAATTACTAGGAAAAATACCTTTTGAAGGAAACACATATGTAATAAGTGGAGAAAACTTAAACTCAACATTCACAACAAAAATGACAGATGCAGGAATAAAAGTACCAGAAGCTCTTCAAGGAAAAGTTGTAGTTTATTATTCAGACAACGAAAATCCAGATAGAGATACAAGTAAAGCGGAAAACAATTGGAAAACAGCAGATCAAATAGAAAATTGGGACAATGTAAAAACATATTTAGTAGACTTTCAAAATGAAGAAATACCAGTAGGAACAGAATACACATTTTACTACACTGTAAAAATACCAAATGGACTAGCTTATAACAAAATAACATACAGTCATCACGGAGTATACTTTGCATTAAATACACCTGAAGGAAAATATAGAACACAAACAGAACCAAACAAAATAGGAATAAGAATAGCAGAAAAATATGGACTAGAAATACAAAAATACCAAGCAAATAAAACAAATCTAGTACCAGGAGCAACATATAAAATAACAAAAGAAGCAACAGACGAAGCCAATGAAGAAAGTAAAACAGCAGTAACAAATGCAGAAGGAAAATTAGAATTAGATAATTTATATGCAGAAAGCAATTACACAATAGAAGAAATAAAAGTGCCAGAAAACTATGAATTAAATACAGATATAATTAAATTTATAGGACACGTACAAAAAGACGGAAGCTTACAAATTGAAAAAACAGAAGGAACGACAAAAGAAGATATTGTCATAGAAAAACAACAAAATGGAGAAGAAACAAAATCAAAAGTAATAGTAAAACTAGAAGATGAAGCAAAAGCAAAATTAAAAATAACAAAAACAGAAAAAGATACAACAACACCAGTAAGAGGAATTAGATTTAAATTAACAGGTGAAGGATTACCTGAAAACGGTAAAAATGTAACAACAAATATAAATGGTGAAATAAATATAAAAGGATTAAAAATAGGAGAAGAATATACCCTAGAAGAAACAAGAGCAACAGGGTATTATTTAGCAAGCCCAATAAAATTCACAATAACAAATAATGATGGAACATATACAGCAAACATAACAGAAGGAGAAACAAAAGCAACAACAATTACAGAAGAAGAGAATATACCTGTAATCAATATGAATATAGAAGACGAAAAAATTCCAACATATGATTTAGAAATATCAAAAATAAAGAAAGTAACATCAGTAACAAGCGGAGAAGATGGAACACAACAAGAAGAAACAACATATTTACAAGGAGCAAAATTCAAACTATATAAAGGAACAAAAGAATTAGGAAGCTATATTACAGATGAGAACGGAAAAATAACAATAAGTGAACTATATCAATATATTGACGGAAAAGATGAAGAAGCTACATACGTGTTAAAAGAAACATTAGCACCAGAAGGATATGCGAAAGTAAAAGATATAACATTTAAAGTCGACGGAACAACAGGAGAATTAAAATTTGTTAATACAGAAGGAAAAGAAGAAAAATATACAGTAGATGGAACAACAGTAAAATTAACAATAGAAGATAGTCCATCATTCAAACTAATCAAAAAAGACGCAGAAACAGGAGAAAGATTAGCAAATATTAAGTTTGCAATATACGATGTAGAAGATGAAATAACACCAGCTAAAAATAGTAAAGGAGAAATCTTAGGAACAAAAGAAATAATAGATGGAAAAGAATATTATACAGTAACAACAGATAGTAATGGAGAATTAACAGCAGATTTACCAGAAGGAATGTATAAAGCAGTAGAGGTAGAAGCACCAGAAAAATACGATATATCAGAGCCATATTATTTTGGAATAGGAGCTAGTAGAGAAGGAAAAGTAGGAGTAAAAGCAACATGGGCAGAAGGAATAGGAGGAACACAACAAGATGAAATCAATTCAGTATCAGAGACAAGTGATGGAGGCTATATAGTAGGAGGATATTTTAATAGTAGTAGTATAGACCTAGGAAATGGAATCAGTTTGACAAATAAAGGTGAGGATGATGGAATGCTACTTAAAATAACTGCCAAAATGGGAGTACCAGAAGTTCAAGAATTAGAAGTAGCCAATAATAGAAAAGAATATAAAATTACTACTGATGTTAAAGAAATAGATAATATTAAAGGTGGTTCTATTTCTGGAGAAGATAAAAAACCTTACGAAACAGTTAAATATGGGGATAATTCAACTCAAGAAATAAAAATGATTCCAGATGAGAACTATGAAATTATTGGAATTACTGTAAATGGAGAAGAATATCAATATACCGTTAATGAAGATGGAAGCTATACAATGCCAGCATTTGATAATGTGACAGAGAATAAACATGTTGTTGTTACATATTCTTTAAAAAATAATAAAATAACAATAAATAAAGTTGATAAAGACACAAAAGAAAAATTAATAGGAGCAAAATTTAAATTAGATCAATTAGAAGAAAGACCAGAACCAGAAAACAATGCAATAATTGGAGAATTAACAGATAATGGACAAGAGTACACAGAAGTAAAAGTTGAAAAAGAGATTGCAGATAAATTAGGAGAACTTACCAATAATGGAACATATTATTTTGTACAAAACGAAGATGGAACATATACACCAACAAACAGTAAGACATACCAAACAGCAAATGGAGGAACAGCAGGAATACAAAGTGTGACTGCAAATTCGTATATACCTATTGATTTGTCTGGATTAACAGGACAATATGCAGTGGTTATTAACGCAAGATGTTCAAGTGAAGGTGCAGATTATGGATATGCAACAATAACAGAGAGTGCAACAGCTCCAACATATAGTAACACTACAGGAAGATTTATGTATATATCTGGAACACAAAGTGTTAAAGACTATACATCTAGTATTTTAGAAGGTGGCAAAGTATATTATCTTCATTTAGGATATAGAAAAGACGGAAGTGTAGATACAAATGAAGATCAAATAGTTATAAATAGTATAAAATTGTATACTGTGAATACTACAACAAATGTATATAATTTTACAAATAACAATGGAAAATATGAATCAACAAATCAAGGAGAAGACAATACTGTATCAAATTCATATATCCCAATTGATTTAACAAACTACATAGGAAAATATAATTTAATAGTTAATGCAGAAATATCAAGTGAAAGTGGTGATTATGGATATGTAACTGTAACAGAAAATACAACCAGACCAAGTTATAATACTTCAACAGGAAGGTTTGTATATATTTCAGGAACACAAAGTACAAAAGATTACACAACTGTATTACAAGGTGGAAAAATGTATTATTTACATCTTGGATATTACAAAAATGCAAGTACAAGTTCGGGAAATGATACATTTACAGTAAACAGTATTAATATTTCATTAAATGATTCTGAACTATATCATACAACAGTGGAAACTAATTCAGAAGGGCAAGCAATAACACAAATACCTTTTGGAAAATATGCAATTACTGAGATACAAGCTCCTGATGGATATTGGATAAATGAAACACCAACAATTGTTGAATTTAGAAGTACAGAAGGTGCAGTTCACGAGTTTACGATAGAAAATGAAGCTAAAGCAAAATTAATAGTTCATCATTATATAAAGGGCACAACAACTAAGTTAGCTGAAGATGAAATTTATGAATCTAAAACTGGAGAAAAATATACAACTTCTCCAAAATTAGATTTAAATAAATATGAACTTGAAGTTGATGAGAACGGAAAACATGTATTACCAGAAAATGCAGTTGGAACATATAAAACTGGAACAACAGAAGTAACATATTATTATGTGGAGAAAAAAATACCATTAACAGTCCATCATTATATAGAAGGAACAACAGAAAAAGTTCCATTAAAAGATGGAAACATAGCAGAAGATGTTAATGAAAGCGGTAAAGAAGGCGAGAACTATACAACAAGTGCAATACCAGATGATAAGTTAAGTGATGAGTATGAACTTTCAGAAACGCCTTTAAATGCAAATGGAACATATTCAGGAGATGAAGTAATAGTAATTTACTATTATAAAAAAGTTTCAAGAGATGTAAATTTAATTAAATATAAAGAAGATGGAGTTATGCCACTTGAAGGAGCTAAGTTTGCAATAAAAAATAAAGATGATAGTAAAAATAATATTATTAAAGCAGAAGAAATTCGAAATAATGGAACATATTATTTTGAAAATAGTAATGGAAAATATATTTCAAATAATCAAAATAAATCAAGCACAACAGCTAATTCATATATGAAAATAGATATGACTAAAGCTAGTGAAGATGCAACAATTACAGTAAATGCGGAAATATCAAGCGAAAGTAATTATGATTATGGATATGCAACTATAACGCAAGCAGAAACAGCACCTGCATATAATACTTCTATAGGAAGATTTGTGTATATATCAGGAACACAAAGTGCAAAAGATTATTCTACAACTCTTGCAAAAGGAAAAGTATATTATTTACATTTTGGATATAGAAAAGATGGTAGTGGAGACACTGGAGCAGATACATTTACAGTAAACAGCATAAAAATAAATGGTGTAGACTATTTAGATTATCCAAAAGGAGTGCAACACACAACAGATGCAAATGGAAAGATACAAACAAAGTTAGAGGCTGGAAGATATGAAGTAACAGAGATTGAAGCACCAGAAGGATATAAATTACCAGATAATCCAACGACTGAGATAACAATTAGTAAAGCAACAACAAGTGAAGATATAACAATAACTAACGAGAAGAAAACAGGAACAGTTACAGTTCATCACTATATTGAAGGAACAACAACACCTGTACCGTTATCAGATGGAAGTACAGCAACTGATGAAATAAAAACAGGAAATGTTGGAGATATGTATGCAAGTACGGCAAGAACAGATATATCAGAAGGTTATGAATTAGTAGTAGAACCAGATAATGCAAGTGGAACATATATTGATGGAAATATTGATGTAATTTATTACTATAAAACAATACCAACTTCAGTAGTAGTACATCATTATTTAGAAGGAACAACAACAAAATTAGCAGAAGATGTAAAATTTGATGGAATAGTTGGAGATAATTACACAACTGGTGTTGGAAATGTGGATAAC
>USNG01000048.1 GCA_900556025.1 uncultured Mycoplasmatota bacterium | reverse complement strand
TGGAGACATACTCAAGAGGCTGAAGAGGCGCCCCTGCTAAGGGTGTAGATCGGGAAACTGGTGCGAGAGTTCAAATCTCTCTGTCTCCGCCATATAGAAATTAACTCAAGAAATCTTGAGTTTTTTTATGTAAATTATTGTATTCTTTATTTATTTTTGCTATGATAGATATATAACAAAATAAGGAAGTGACAATATGAACATGAACGAAGATGCTTTATTTGAAACAACAGCAATTATTGATATAGATGAACAAATTAGAAAACAAGAAGAATTATTAAATACAATTAAGATGGAGCCAATATTAGAGAAAACTATTATTGATGAAGAACCTGAAGTAGTAAAAAAGAAAAAGAAAATGAGAATGACTGATTACTTTCTGATGTCTTTAATTGCAGTAGTAAGTGTTGTATTTGTGATGGTCGTAATTAAAGTTTGTTAACAAGACAATTTGTCTTGTTTTTATTTATAAAATATTATATAATTTGTAAATGTTAAGAGGTGTTTTATGACAAATAAAGATTTAGCTGATTTGATATTTCCTAATATCAATAAAACTATAGAAGATTATGAAAAAATGTATCCTTCTAGAAATGGACAAGTTGTTACTAGATTTGCTCCTAGTCCTACTGGATATGTTCATATTGGTGGTATTTTTCAAGCTATAATTGATGTATTATTAGCTAAAAATAATAATGGAGTATTTTATTTAAGAATAGAAGATACTGATCAAAAAAGAGAGATGAGTGAAGCTGTTAATTTAATTAGAGATGCTTTATATTATTATGATCTTGTACCAGATGAATATGAATTAGATGGTAAGACAGTTGGAAATTATGGACCTTATGTTCAAAGCGAAAGAAAAGAAATATATCATGCTTTTATTAAACATTTAATTGAAATAGGGCGTGCTTATCCATGCTTTTGTACTAAAGAAACTTTAGAAGAATTAAGAGTGATGCAAGATCATAAGAAACAAAGAACTGGATATTATGGTAAATATGCTAAATGTAGAAATATTACACCAGAAGAAGCAATTAATAGAATTAAAGCTGGAGAACCTTATGTTATAAGATTTAAATCTATGGGTGATTTTGAACGTAAATTTAAATTTCATGATGAAGTTAAAGGTGATTTAGAATTAAGTGAGAATGATGAAGAT
Source organism: uncultured Mycoplasmatota bacterium (assembly GCA_900556025.1). The sequence continues at coordinate 7,416 of USNG01000048.1, read as the reverse complement.
TTTGTTATTATGAAGAGTGATAATTTACTTCCAACATATCATTTTGCTCATTTAGTAGATGATCGTTTAATGAGAACAACATATGTTGTAAGAGGAGAAGAATGGTTAAGTAGTGCTCCTAAACATGTTGAATTATTTCAAACATTTGGATTTGAATTACCTAAATATGTACATACTCCTTTAATTATTAAAAAAGAAGGAAATAGTATTAGAAAAATAAGCAAGAGAAAAGATCCAGAAGCAACTATGTCATATTATTCTGAACTTGGTTATCCAAAAGAAGCTATGATTGAGTCATTAATGACAATTATTAATTCTAATTATGAAGAATGGCATACTATGAATCCTGATAAAACATTTTTAGATTTTGAGTATAATCCTAGTAAAATGTCTTCTAATGGAGCTTATTATGATTTAGAAAAACTAGATAATATTTCTAAAACAGTTATTTCTAAAATGAGTGCTAAAGACTTATGTGAGGAAACACTTAATTGGTCTATTAAATATAGTGAATCATTACATAATTTAATTCTTAGAGATAAAGATTATTATACAAGTATTTTAAATATAGAAAGAGAACAAGAAAAACCTCGTAAAGATATTGCTCATTATTCTATGATTGAAGATTTAATTTGGTATATGTATGATGATATATTTGAGTCTAAAGATAAAGAATATGAATGGAAAAATATTACTGATATGAATGAAATAAAGAATATTTTAAATACATATATGAGTAAATATTATAGTGAAACTGATGATAAAGAAACATGGTTTAATAAAGTTAAAGATATGTGTGATGAACTTGGATATGCTTCTAATATAAAAGAATATAAGAAAAATCCAGAAAATTATAAAGGAAATGTTGCAGATATTTCAACTGTATTAAGAGTTGCTTTAACTTCTAAATCAATGACTCCAGATTTATATGAAATTATGAAGTTACTTGGAAAAGATAGAATAGAGAAAAGATATAATAATTTATAAAATAGTTCAATTGAACTATTTTTATTTTGTAGTATAATATTTTTTAAAAGAAAGAGGTGTTGTGGGATGATTGAAGTAGTTAAGGAAGAAAATAAAATATAAAAAGTTATTATGATATTTTTCATAATAACGGAAAGGAATTATGGAAAATAAAATAGGTAGAATAATTAGTGTTAATAAAACTAATTGGAATCTAATATATAATAATGAAATATATGTTGGAATTATTAATAATAGTTATCAGAGTGAAATGTATCCTGTAGTTGGAGATTATGTAGTAATTGATATAGATGACTATTTAAATTGTATTATCAAATCTATTTATGAAAGAAAGAATTATATATCTAAATTATCAGTTGATAAATCACAAGAAAAATATAGAAAAGGAAAAGAACAAATACTTGCGTCTAATATTGATATAGTATTTATTGTTACTAGTTTAAATAATGATTTTAATATAGCTAGATTAGAAAGAATGGTATTAGTCGGATTAAATGGAAAAACTAAAATAGCTTTTATATTAACTAAGTCTGATTTATGCAGTTATGAAGAAAAAGAAAAGTATAAAAATATTATGCTTAATAGATTTAATTATCCTGTATTTATAGTTAGTTCTTATTTAAATGAAGGAATAGAAGAAATAAAAAGTATTTGGAAAGTAAATGAAACGGCTGTGTTTATTGGAAGCAGTGGTGTGGGTAAAAGTACTCTTATTAATCATTTAATTGGTGAAGATAAAATTAAGACTAAAAGTATAAGATGCAAAGACGATAGGGGAAGACATACAACTACTAGTAGAAATTTATATATATTAAAAGATAATAGAGTAGTTATAGATGAACCTGGTATTAGAAGTGTAGCCTTAAATGATGATTACGATTTAAATCAAATATTTTCAAAGATATCAGAATTAGAAACAGAGTGTAAGTATACAACATGTACTCATGAAAATAGTAATGGATGTGCTGTAATAGAAGCTATAAATAACGGAATAATAACATTAGAAGAATTAAATAGATATAAAAAACTCAAATTAAAAGATAATAGAGATAATAAAAGAAAAATTCAAAAAGATAAAATTAATTATTATAAACAAACAAAAAGAAATCATTTAAAATAGTGATTTCTTTTTACTTTATCAATTTTGATTGTATATCCTAAAGGACCTAAAATATCTAATAAAGCTTTTACACTAGGAGAATGCATTCCACTTTCAATTCTAGCTATTTTAGTTCTACTAACCTTAGAATATTCAGCAAGCATTTCTTGTGTTAAATTGTTTTCTTTTCTAAAAGAAATAAAGTCATTTATAAAATCTTCTTCTAGTTCTTCAATACTTTTATCAACTTCAATATAATTTATGTATTCAGTCATCTTTTTCATAATAAATATATTGTATCATATATGATACATAAATCAATATAAAAATAGTATTATTTTTTACTATTTAAAATTTACATTCAATTTTTAATGTGATATAATTGTGATAATGTATAGAATAGATAAAGAGGAGTTGTATTTGTAATGAGTAATTTGATCTATTATATCATTATTATTGTTTCATCATTAATTCTGATATTAATTTTACCTTTGATGAAGAAGAAAGCTGATTCGATTGAAAATGTTACATTTATATTTTTACTTGGAACTGCATTTGTAAGTTTAGTTACGGAAATCATAAGCTTTTTTATTATGCTTAATGGAGATGCTAGTGATTTGCCAATATATTCGGTTGTTTCGAAAATACTATTCTTTAGTTTTGCTTCATGGATGTTGTTTTTTATAATTTATTATTTAATTGTTTCTATTCCTGAAGAGAGAAGAGAAAGAAAAGGTAAAATGGTACTTATGTACTCATCAATACTTATTGTATTACTTGCAATAATATTTGTCTTATTACCTGTTCAAATTGTTTATAAAGATAGTTTGTTTTCACCAGTTGGTGTATCTTCTAACTTTATTTATATTTTAGTTATTTTATGTTCTATGGCTAGTGGAATACTAATTATATTGAACAGACATAACTTTAAAAACAAAAAATATTGGGCTTTATTATTTATGGTTCTTTTCTATTTAATTGTGTTATTAGTTGATGATAATTATATAGATATTCTTATAGTAAACCCATGTACTGTATTGTTAACATTCTTTATGTTCTATACAATTGATGACTCAAATATTAAATTAATTGCTAATTTAAATGAAGCTAAAATTGCTGCTGATAAAGCTAATACAGCAAAGAGTGATTTCTTAAGTAATATGTCACATGAAATTAGAACACCATTAAATGCAGTTGTTGGTTTCAGTAATGCATTAAATGAATTAGATGGAATGCCTGATGAAGCTCATGATGATGTTGAAAATATTATTTTAGCCAGTCAAACACTTTTAGAAATAGTTAACGGAATACTTGATATTTCTAAGATTGAAGCTAATAAATTAGAACTTATTAATGGTCCTTATAAATTTGTTGATTTATTTGATGAATTAGTAGCGTTAACTAAAGCTAGAATGGGAGATAAACCTTTAGAATTTAGATATGAATATGATAGAAATATTCCTGAATACTTATTTGGTGATAAACAAAGAGTTAAACAAGTTACTATTAACTTATTAACAAATGCTGTTAAATATACTCAACAAGGTTATGTTGAATTTAGAGTTAATTGTATAACTAAAGATAATAATGTAAGAATAATAATAGAAGTTGAAGATTCTGGTATTGGTGTTAAAGAAGAAAACTATGATAAGTTGTTTAGTAAATTTGATAGAATTGATGAAGAGAAAAATGCTGGTATCGAAGGTACTGGTTTAGGTCTTGCAATTACTAAAAAGCTAGTAGAATTAATGAATGGAAAAATAAATGTAAAGAGTGTTTACGGACAAGGAAGTACATTCACTATATCTATTGATCAAGATTATGTTAAACCTGATGTTATATTAAAGCTTAGAGAAGAAGAAGCTAAGAAGGGTGAAATTAAGACTATTAACTTAAAAGGAAAGAGAGTACTTTTAGTTGATGATAATAATATGAACTTAAAAGTTGCTGAAAGACTTTTAAGGCCATTCCAATTAGATTTGGATATGATTAATTCTGGTGTTCAAGCTATTGAAAAAATTAAAGCTGGTGAACAATTTGAACTTATTTTAGTTGATGACTTGATGCCTAGAATGACTGGTGTTGAGACTATGGAAGAATTAAGAAAAATTGATGGATTTAAAACACCAGTTGTTATATTAACTGCTAATGCTATTTCTGGTATGAAAGAAGAATATTTAAAGAAAGGTTTTGATGATTATTTAAGTAAACCAATTGAAAAACCAGAATTAGAAAGAGTTTTAAAGAAATTTTTGAATAAATAATTTGTTTAGTGTTATAATTAACTTATAAGAATGGAGATAATAATATGAATGATGTTAACTTTTTAAAAAATAATGGAGTAAATGTTGACCAAAGTTTAGAATTACTTGGTGATATTGAAATGTATAATGAAACGATGAATGACTTTTTGGGGGAAGTTGAAGACAAATTAGCTAAACTTGACCAATATAAGCAATCTGGTGATATGCCAAACTATGCTATTGAGGTTCATTCATTAAAAAGCGATGCTAAATATTTAGGATTTGTTACTTTAGCGGATTTATCTTATCAATCAGAATTAAAGAGTAAAGCTAATGATACTGTTTTTGTTAATGATAATCATGATAATGTAATGAATGAAGCAAGAAAAATGATTAAATTAAGTAAAATGTATTTAGGAATGGAACCTGTTGGACCTCTTGAGAGTGCTACTCCAGCACCAGCACCTGCTACTGCACCTGTTGCACCAGCTCAACCTGTGGCTCCTGCAACTCCAGTACAACCTGTGGCTCCTGTTGCACCAGCTCAACCTGTGGCTCCTGCAACTCCAGTACAACCTGTTGCTCCAGCTGCTCCAGTACAACCAGTAGCACCTGCAACTCCAGTACAACCAGTAGCACCTGTTGCTCCAGTACAACCAGTAGCACCTGCTGCTCCAGTACAACCAGTAGCACCTGCTGCTCCAGTACAACCTGTGGCTCCTGTTACTCCAGTACAACCAGTAGCTCCTGTTGCTCCAGTACAACCAGTAGCACCTGCAACTCCAGTACAACCAGTAGCACCTGCAACTCCAGTACAACCAGTAGCACCTGCAGCTCCAGTACAACCAGTAGCACCTGTTGCTCCAGTACAACCTGTTGCTCCTGTGACTCCAGTACAACCAGTTACACAAAACATTACTACTCCCTAGTCGTGGCACTATATTAGTAGCAGATGATTCTAATTTAGTATCTACTTTTATACAAAAATTATTTGATGATAAATATGATGTAGTAATTGCTAATGATGGTGCCAAAGCTATAGAAATTGTTAATAGTGATATTTCTAATAACATAATATGTTGTTTACTTGATTTAAATATGCCAAATGTGAATGGTTTTGAAGTATTAGAGTATTTTGATAAAAACAATATATTTGATAGATTTCCTGTATCTGTAATAAGTGGAGCTAATTTTCCATTAGAAATATTGAAACCTTATCCAATTGTAGAAATGCTTTGCAAACCATTTAATGAAAAAGATATTGGTAGAGTTATTGAAAAATCAATTAAAAGAACTTAGGTTCTTTTTTTTATTGCATTTAATATAATTTAATGAGGTGAAAAAATGAATAAAAAAAATTTATGGTTTTTGACATTGTTTTCGTTAATACTGATATTAGGTGTTTATTATATAACTTTACCTAGTGAAATATTTAGTGATAAGTATAATACAGATAAAGTAAATAAAAATATTGATATTAATGTTAGTGAAAATAATAAACTTGTTGCTTTAAGAGTTGAAAGAGATGAGAAAGTTGCTGATTTAATGAGTAAATTACAAGAAAAAATAGTTTCACCATCATCTACTTCAGAAGAAAAAAGTTCTGCTTTTAGTGAACTTCAAGTATTAAATTTAGCTAAAGGAAAGGAAAATTATTTAGAAGAAAAAATATTAAAAGATTATAATGTTAATTCTTATGTTGAGATTAATAATGATAATATATATATAACAATATCTTCTAAAGATCATAGTAATACATTAGCTAATGATATTATGAGAAGTGTTCAAGCTGAATTTGAAACTAAAAAGAATATAACTGTTAAATTTGAGAGTAACTAGGCGTATCTAGTAACCTTTGTTTCTTTATTTCATAGATTACTTTAGGAGATAGAGGTGAATATGACAGGTAATATTTTAACTAAAAGAGAAAAAGATGTGTTTGTTTTATTAATACAGAATAGAAGTACTAAAGAAATAGCAGATGAACTTGGTATTAGTGAAAAGACTGTAAGAAATCATATATCTAATGCAATGCAGAAGCTTGGTTGTAAGGGAAGAGCAGGAGCTGTTATAGAACTTATAAAATTAGGAGAAATTTCTATATAAAATGACTTAATTGTCATTTTTTAATTTCAGTAACATAAAATTTACTATGATAAAGAAATATGCCATTAATAAATTTGTTATTGCTACATTATGTTTAGTTTTATTTATGATATTTTATTTTTTTCCAACTACTGAGAATATAAAACCTGAAGTTATAAAAGAAAATAAATCTAATTATGAGAATGTTGTTTATTTGATTGATGATGACAATTATGTATCTAGAGTTATTTGCTATTATGATAAATTAAGTATTGTTGAAGATATAAAGAAAAAAATTGATTTAATAACTAATTATGATTTAGATGGATTTTATACTATTATACCTAAAGGTACTGTTTTAAAAGATGTAAAGGTTGATAAAGATAGTGTTTATTTAGATTTCAGTAAAGATCTACTCAATATTAATGCTTATTTTGAAGAAGAAATGATTGAAGGAATAGTATTTACATTAACCGAAATTAATGGAATAAATAATATTTACATTAGTGTAGAAGGTGAAGAGTTAAAATATCTACCAAATTCTAAAAAAGAATTAAATTATCCTCTTACTAGAAATATTGGTATTAATAAAGAGTATAATTTAAATAATTTTAATAATATTAATAAAACTACTGTGTATTTTAGTAAGAAATACGATGATATTTCCTATTATGTACCAGTTACTAAAGTAATGAATAGTGAATCTGAAAAGATTGACATTATTATTGAAGAACTTAAGAGTTCTGTTAATTCTCAAAATAATTTTAAGAGTTATATTAGTGATAATTTAGAGTTAGTTAATTATACTCATGATGAGTCTAAAATGTCACTTGTATTTAACAATTATATATTTAATGATTTTGATAGTAAGAATGTACTTGAAGAGGTGAAATATATAATTGCTAGTTCGGTTTTTGAGAATTATAATGTAAATGAAGTCGTTTTTAATACTGAAAGTGAAGAAAATATTGCTGATATTTTAAAAAAATGAAAAAATGTCTT
>USNG01000047.1 GCA_900556025.1 uncultured Mycoplasmatota bacterium | reverse complement strand
GTTCACCATATACTTTACCAGTACTTCCATCTACTGAAATGTAATCTCCTTCTTTAAATACTTTTCCATCTTTTGTTGTTAATGTTTTGTTTTCCTCACTTATTGTTAGTTCACCACATCCAGAAACACAACATCTACCCATACCACGAGCAACAACTGCAGCATGTGATGTCATACCTCCACGAATAGTTAATACTCCACGTGCTAAATTCATTCCTTCAATGTCTTCTGGAGATGTTTCTAATCTAACTAAAATAGTGTCTTCTCCTCTTTTAGCAGCTTCTGTAACTTCTTCAGCTGTGAAATAAATCTTTCCACAACCTGCTCCTGGAGAAGCAGCTAATCCACTAGCAATTGGAGTTGCTTTCTTTAATTCATCAGCATCAAAATTTGGGTGAAGTAATTGATCTAAAGCTTTTGGTTCAACTTTTAATAAAGCTTCTTCTTTAGTAATCATTCCTTCATTATATAAATCTACAGCTATTTTTAATGCTGCTTGACCAGTTCTTTTTCCGTTACGAGTTTGTAACATGAATAGTTTACCATTTTCAATAGTAAATTCCATATCTTGCATATCTTTATAATGTTTTTCAAGAATATTACAAGTTTTTACAAATTCTTCATATGCGCTTGGCATAGTTTCTTTTAATGTAGCTATTGGTTGAGGAGTTCTTACACCAGCAACAACATCTTCACCTTGAGCATTCATTAAATATTCACCATAAAGAACTTTTTCTCCTGTAGCTGGGTTTCTTGTAAATGCAACACCAGTTCCACAGTCATCACCTTTATTACCATAAACCATTTCTTGAACGTTTACAGCTGTTCCCCAAGAACTAGGAATATCATTCATTCTTCTATAATAAATAGCTCTTTCATTATTCCAACTTCTGAATACAGCAGTTACTGCTTCGATTAATTGTTCTTTAGGATTTTGTGGGAATTCTACACCAGATAATTCTTTATAGATATCTTTGAATTTCATAGCTACTTCATACATATCATTTTCATCTAAATCTGTATCGAAGTGAGCACCTTTATCCTCTTTAAATTTATCTAAAACTCTTTCAAATGAGCTCTTAGAATATCCTTTTACAACATCTGCGAACATCATTATGAATCTACGATAAGAGTCATAAACAAATCTTTTATTTTTAGTTTCTTCAACAAAGTTTTTACAAACCTCATCATTAAGTCCTAGGTTTAATACAGTATCCATCATACCAGGCATACTTGCTCTAGCACCACTTCTTACTGAAACTAATAAAGGATTTTTTAAGTCTCCCATTTTTTTACCAGTAAGTTTTTCTAACTCTTCTAGTTTTTCATAGATTTCATCTATTATGTCTTGACTAATTTTTTGTCCAGCATCATAGTATGCAGTACAAGCTTCAGTCGTAATAGTAAATCCTCTAGGTACAGGTAAACCAATACTAGTCATTTCTGCTAAGTTAGCACCTTTGCCACCAAGAAGATTCTTCATGTCCTTGTTTCCTTCAGAAAACATGTAGACATATTTCATATAATACACTCCTTTCCCTTAAGTATTTTCATACTTAACTCAACAAGAACTATTATACCAAATGCTTTATAAATTGAATAGAATTATTTTAAAAATTTTACAAAAAAAGCTATAAATTATTATAGCTTATTCTTCTAATGTTGTTATTCCTAAAACCTTTTCTAAATAACATTTTCCACAAAGTGATTCATATTCTACATGATTTTCACCATCTATTGCTACTTGTTCTCCACTTGATGTGAATTTTCCGTTTACTATTCTTCCATTAAATTTAGCTCTTTTACCACATCTACATATAGTAATTAACTCTTCCATAACATCGCTTACTTCAAATAATCTTAAACTTCCTGGAAATGCAATTGTTTTAAAGTCACTTCTAAGTCCATAACAAATAACTGGTTTGTTTTTTAATTTTGTATACATAAATAATTCGTCAACTTGATCTCTACTTAAAAATTGAGCTTCATCTACTAAAATACAAACTATATCTTCTGATAGTTTATTTAAATAATTTGAAAGTTTTTCGTCTTGTTTAATAATGTGATCCACTTTTCTTTTAAGACCTATTCTTGTTACTATTTTATCATTTCCTTTAGTATCAATTCCTGGTTTTAATATAACTACTTTCATTCCTCTTTCTTCATAATTATGTGCAACTTGTAATAATAAAGTTGTTTTTCCTGAATTCATAGCTCCATATCTAAAATATAATTTACTCATCCTTATCCCTCCTTGGAAAACATTCATAATAAACTTTTTTTAAATGTTCATTAGTTACATGTGTATATATTTCTGTTGCTTTTAAACTTGAATGTCCAAGCAACTCTTGTACTACTTTGATATCGCATCCATTATTCAACATATCTGTTGCAAATGTATGTCTTAGAACGTGAGGTGTAACATGTGTTTTAATAGATAGTCTTTTCATAATATTATCTATTATATATCTTACGCCTCTTTCAGTTAATTTTCCACCCCTACTATTGATGAATAAATATCCTTCAGTATTTTTATGAGTTAATAAATATTCTTTCAAAACGTCTTCTGCATATTCTCCATAATATACAATTCTTTCTTTATTCCCTTTTCCACAAACTACTATTCTTCTATTATTAAAATCAATATCATTAATTTTAATATTAACTAATTCACTTACTCTTAATCCAGTAGCATATAACATTTCTATTATAAGTCTGTCTCTTACACCATCTTTATCATTTGTTGATTCTCTTATAATATCTAATAAATCATTATAATAAACAAATTTAGGTAGTCTTTTATCTACTTTTGGATAAGATATTTTATATAATGGATAATCTTTTTTATCTATATAATTATTTTTATATAGAAATTTATAAAATGATTTTAATGAACTTATTTTTCTTCTAACAGAAGTTGGTTTTTCTTTTTGAAGATTTAAATATTCTAAATAATCTCTTATATCTTCTTCTTTTACATTATTCAAATCTTTTTTTACAAATAATCTAAAATAATATAAATCATTTATATAAGACATTAGAGTGTTATTTGAGTAATTCTTCTTTTGAATCTCATTAATAAAATCATTGATTAAAATATTTTTAGTAAATTCTTCCTTATCCATAAGTTAATTATATTATAAAAAATAAAAATAATAAAGAGACACTTTATTTTAGTGTCTCAAATCTATATTAAACACCATTGGTGTCCATTAATATTTTATGGATTATAGTTAAGAATGTTCATATTATTTATTAGTCGGATAGTATTATTATATTCTACTGTTTAATTTGTATACTTCTAATAAGGATTTTTAGATAGTATTTATTTCTTTTACTATCTACTATATTGTATGTGATAAATAAGTTCTTTAATAATTGATAATGCCTATATTTTAAATTATATTATATTTTCTAATTATAATTCTATTATCAGAACAATATTCTATTACAAATTTATTCTCTTTTTTACAAATCAAAATACCAATTGTTTGATTATTATGTATTTCTTTAATGTTCTTGTCTATATAATTCATGTATTTTTGTACTTGAGAAATATATTCTACTTTAAATTCTGTTATTTTTAATTCAACAACTACATATGCATTATATTTTATATTAAAGAGAAGTAAATCAATATAATTATATCTATCTCCAATTTTTATTTTATATTGACTACCTATAAAACAAAATGAATTACCTAGTTCTTTCATGAATGATTCTATGTCTTCTAGTATCAACTTATGTAATATTTTTTCATTAATTATTTCACCATTGTGTTTATTTTTTATTAATATTGGATTAGGAATAGTATCGCTTATTTGAAGTTTTTCTTCAGTTATTAATTTATTCTTTGCTTCGTTTGATAATCTATCGTATTCTTTATTTTTCACAATTTCTTCTAGTTGGCGCTTTGACAGTTTTTTTAGTGCTACTTGTGAAGCATAATAATATATTTTATCAATATCTTTAATTGGTATCAAAATTAAGCAATGACTCCAATTTAATTGTTGCACCAATGGTGCGATTTTTTCATTACTAAATATTAAAAATAATTGTTTCATTCTGTATAAAGTACTTCTATTGTACTTCTTGCCAACTTCTAAAGTTAATTTCTCAGAATATTCATTTATTATTTTATCACCATATTTTCCGTTAGCTTCATTAAGCAAACTTCCTATTTCAAAATATGTAATAACAGTATTTCTTTCTTTTGAATAGTCCTTAACTTTACAATAAATTTCGTTATTAATTATTTTATATTTTATAGTTTCATAATAATCCATTATCACTCCTTTCTATAAAATTTTAATATTATTATTTTGTTCTCATCTCATAAATTTGTTTGCATAATTGTCTAGTGCGTTTACCATGTCCAGGTATTTTTATATCTTCTAGATTTCTATATATATTAGGAATTTTTATATTAAACCTTTCACATTCTTCTGCTGTGATTTCTTTGAATGCTGGACATGGAAGAACATCACCATTAAATTTTATATCTAATTTTTCTAGTCCTGCATTGCATTGATGTATATCTACTTCTTGAAAAGGAAGACCAATTCTTATATTTCCAGAAAATATTTTTTTGCCTTTTTCTAAAAATTCAAAGAATTCTTGTTTATCTACTTGAGTCAATGATAAATTTTCAGCATTAAACTTTCCTCGTCCTTGAGGTAAAAAATTCAATAAACTTATTTGTTCAACTTTTATAATTTCCAATAGTTCTAATAAATCTAGTATTTCTTTATAATTAGGTTTCATAGGTACAAAATGAACGTCTATATTTAATCCTTCAAAATGTGCATCTAAAAGAGATTTTAATGATGCTTGTCTTGCTTGTTCATTTCTTCCCATTAAGTAACTATCTGTCTCTGACTTATATCCTTGCATGTCAAAAACAATTTTATCTAGTCCTATATTTTTTAATTCATTAAATAATTTTCTATCTATAGAACAATATTTTTTCTTTTGAATGAATTGTTCATAATATCTTTTTATTTTTGATTTTAGATATTCATTTTCAGGTTCGAATTGTTCTATTTCTTTAATAGCTTCATTTAATTCTGATAATATGATTTGTTTATCATATGGATCAATCTCTTGACCTTCAATAACTCCACTTGTGAAAATAACTGTTCTTATACCATATGATTTTGCATATGAAACCATTTTTATTAAATCAGGATGTAAAAAAGGTTCTCCTCCTGATAAAGACAATTCTTCAATACCACCATTCATCATAAAATAATCAATTACTCTTTTAAAATCTTCAAATTTTATAATTTGAGTTTTATTACAATTTGAATTAGAAGAACAAAATTTACAATTATTTAAACATTTTTCTATTATTTCAAAACATAAATCTTTAACCATATTACCACTCCATTAATTATGTATTATAGCATAATGTGTTATAATTATAAAAGGTGATTTTATGAAACTAAATAATGAGTTTAAAGAAATTAAAAATGATGAATATATTAAAAAAATTGATGGATCTGGTCTTGATAAAATAACAAATGAATTTTTTTCTTTAATTAATGAAGCAAATCAATTAAGATTACAATCTAACATTGCAAATATGGATCAAGTAGTTGTTTCAACTAATGAAAAGCCTGTTATAGGAACTCAAGCTTTAGATACTTGTTTTGGAATTCTTTTTTATGATAGAAAAAATAAATTTGGTATTTGCGGTCATGCTGACCCTAATAGCATTTCTTATATTATTATAGAAATGTTAAAACAAATTCCATTAAATACAGACATTGAAATTGAATATGTTATAGTACCTGGATATCGAGCAATTGAACAAAAGAATTTTAAAGCAATAGATGAAATAAGAAGTTTATTAGATAGCTATACATCAATTTATCCAAAAATAAATTTTGTTCCTTTAAAGACAAGTCTAAATCCAGTTATGCCTAATGGACTATTATGCTATGATTTTGCTTTTGACACAAGAACAGGATTGGATGTTACTGACATAGTATTTAGAAATACTATTGTTGAGCAAAATTCAAGACATCTTTAGCTTTAATTTTAATTTTTTATGGACTACAAGTCCTAATTTTATATTCATTTTTATTTAATTCTATTTCAATAGTTCCATCTTTGTCTGTTCTATAAATATTACTATTACTTAAAATATCTAATACAGACTCTTTTGGATGACCATACCTATTATTTCTACCTACACTAATTATTGAATGTTTTGGTTTAATAATATCTATGAAATGTTTACTAGAAGAAGTGTTTGAACCATGATGTCCTACTTTTAAAAAATCTATATTTTTCAAATTATATTTATTTATTAAGTCATTTTCCTTATTTAAACTTGAGTCTCCCATAAAAAGAAATTTATAATTATTATATATAAAATATATTACTGTTGAGTTATCATTTTCATTATCATATATTCTTGTGTTTAATATTTTTAGATTAATATTATCTATATTTAATTCTTTAATACATGAGTAATATTTGATTTTTTTATCTTTTAAAGCATTTATTAGTTCTAATTCTAATTTATTAGATTCTCCACAATTGAAAATTACATTTTTTACTTTAAAATTTTTAATTAAATCAATTGAATAACCCATGTGATCTGTATCTCCATGTGTGATAAAAAGATAATCTATTTTTTTGATTCCCAAACTTTTATAGAATGGTATTAGTGAGTCTATCATTTGATTAGACTCTTTATTTTTTATGGCCCAAGGTTCTTTTTTATAGTTTATTTTTCCTCCTGTATCAATTAATATTGTATTATTATTTTCTGTTAATATTAGTATATTATCTCCTTGACCTATATCATTAAAATATACATACATTTTAGAGTTAAAATTAGGTTTTATGAATAAATATACTATATATAATAAAAGTATTAAAAATAAGCGTTTATTTAGCTTAATAGATGATATTAAAATTAAATAATAAATAATAATTTCTATTAAACTTATTTTTTTAAATATAAAACTAATATTTAATGCTTTACTACTTAAGTAAGATACTTTTTCCATAATAAATATTAAAAAGTTAAGTATAAAAAATAATTTATTAAAAATAAATGATAATAAAGAAATTGGAAATACTAAATAAGAAACAAATGGTATAAAAAAGATATTATTTATAAATACTTAAGATATAATTATTCTGATGGTACAAAAAATGGTAAAGCAAAAGTTAGAATGAGTTCTATGGAATATAAGGAAACTCATTTACAAGACATCGAAGATATAAGTAAATGTTTTAGTAATAGAAAACTTCTTAAAAAATGTATATATAGGTTTATACTTCAAGGGAATAGTTCGTATGAGGCTATCGATGGTATTATCTATGGGGTAGTTGATGATTTTTTATTTATTTCAAGTGGAGATGTTTTAAAAATACTTTTAAAACATTCTGAGGATTATCATAATGGTGTACATTTTAGTGATTTATTTTGCCAAGCAAAAGCAAAAAACTTAAATAATAATCCTAAACATGAAAAAGATAGATATTGTGTTCAAGTAAAGTGGTTTAATTTATTTGATTGTATACTAGAAAGTAATTATGATAAAAATATTGAAAAACAAAATATAAAATAAAGTAGATGCGGATTTAGTATTTAAGATATTTAAATATTATAAAAAACAAGATTTCTTTGATATTTTCAAGCTAATGATGGGAGCACTCCAATAAAAAAACTATGTCTTTAAAAACATAGTATTCTTTTTAAATTGGAGCAGATTAGGAGAATCGAACTCCCATCATTAGCTTGGAAGGCTAAGGTTCTACCATTAAACTAAATCTGCATCAACCGACTCTTTCATTATAATTTTTCTTTATCAATCGCCTGACAAGAAATATTATATCATATTTTTGTAGTATTGCAAGTAAATATTGTTAAAAAATTTCAAATGTGATAATATTATTGTTATAGGAAAGTAGTTGGTTATATGCAAAAAAGAAAATTATTTATAGATAGAAAAGATGGTAAAAGAGTAGAAAATGTAAGTGGACTATCACAAATAAGTATTGACCTTAAGCCAAGAAGATGTGATAGTGATGTATATATTAACCAAAAAGTTGATGTTACTAATTTAGTGAAATATATAAATAAAAGAAAATCTGATGGTATTGAACTTTCATATTTTCATGCGTTTGTAACTGCATTAGGAAAAGTTGTATATAATAGAGAAAAATTAAATTATTTCGTTGCTAACAGACATATATATAAGCATAACGATTTAACTATTTCCTTTGTTGCAAAATTAGAATTTACAGATAAAAGTGAAGAAATAATGGTCATTTTATCAATTAAAGAAAATGACAATATTATTTCTTTGTCAAACAAAATTAGGGAGAAAGTAAGTGTTATTCGACATGGTAATGAAGAAAAAGCTGGCGCAAATAAAGCGATAGATATACTTGGAAAATTACCAAATATTTTAAGAGTCCCTATAGTGGGAATATTTAAGTGGTGTGACAGGCATGGTGTGCTTCCTTCATCACTTACAAAAGACAATATTTACTATAGCAGTATGATTGTATCAAATCTTGGTTCAATTAAATGTGGGGCAATATATCATAATATTAATGATTTTGGTACATGTTCTACACTTGCCACTATGGGAGAAATTAAGGATGAAGTAGTTGTGATTAATGGGAAAAAAGAGATTCGTAAAATAGTTGAATTTGGTGTTAATATAGATGAAAGAATTGCCGATGGGTATTATTTTGCAAAATCAATTAAATTACTTGAATATATTTTAAATAACCCTA
>USNG01000046.1 GCA_900556025.1 uncultured Mycoplasmatota bacterium | reverse complement strand
TAGAACAAAGAGAAAAAGCATTAGCTAAATTATTACCAATGCAAAGAGGAGACTTCGAAGAATTATATAAAGAAATGAAAGGTTACCCAGTAACAATTAGATTCTTAGATCCACCTCTACATGAATTCGTTCCACATACTGATGAAGAAATTAAACCACTTGCTAAAGAACTTGGAATGACATTTGAAGCATTAAAAGATAAAATTGCTACATTACATGAATTCAACCCAATGATGGGACACCGTGGTTGTAGACTTGCTGTTACATATCCAGAAATTGCTAAAATGCAAACTAGAGCTGTAATGGAAGCTGCTATCAATGTAGATAAATCAGGTATTAAAGTTGTTCCTGAAATTATGATTCCACTAGTTGGAGAAAAGAAAGAACTTGCTTATGTTAAGAGTATCGTAGTTGAAACAATTAACAAAGTATTTGAAGAACAAAATTATAAATTAGATTATAAAATTGGTACAATGATTGAAATACCAAGAGCAGCAATTACTGCTGATAAGATTGCTGAAGAAGCTGAATTCTTCTCATTCGGAACAAATGATTTAACTCAAATGACATTTGGATTCTCAAGAGATGATGCAGGTAAATTCTTAGGCGATTACTATTCTAAACAAATCTTTGAAAGTGATCCATTCGCACGTATCGATCAAGAAGGTGTTGGAGAACTAATTAAGATGGCTGTAGAAAAAGGTAAGAAAACAAGACCTGATATTAAATTAGGAATTTGTGGAGAACATGGTGGAGATCCAAGTTCAGTAGACTTCTGTCATAGAGTTGGATTATCTTATGTTTCATGTAGTCCATACAGAGTACCAATTGCTAGATTAGCTGCTGCACAAGCTGCAATTAATAATAAATAATTTATCTAGAAATGTGAATAAAGATTGAAATGAATATTTATTTCAATCTTTTTTAATGAAAAAAATAAAAATTCAGAATTTGAAAAACAAATATAATAATGTATAATACGAATAAGGAGAGAATGATATGAATAAAGAATATGAAGTTACTATATTAGAAATAGACAATCATTTTGAAGAAAAACTATTAGAATTAGGTGCCAAATTAGTTAGTGATAGCTTACAAAAAAGATATGTATATGATGTTATACCAGTAAATCCTAATAAGTGGATAAGATTAAGAACTAATGGAAATAAAACTACGCTTACAGTGAAAGAAGTAAAGGATAAAAATGAAATAGGTGGTACTGATGAAAGTGAAATAGTTGTAGATTCATTTGATAATGCAAATAAATTACTTGAAAGTTTAGGATATAAGAGTAGAAATTATCAAGAAAACTATCGCAAAATGTATGTTCTAAATGGAGTTGAAATTTCTATCGATTCATGGCCTATGATTCCTACTTATGCCGAAATAGAAGGAAAAAGTGATGAAGATGTACTAAATACATTAAAATTATTAGGTTATACAAAAAAAGATTATACAACTTTAGATGTAGTATCAATATATGAACAATATGGTATTGATATTATGAAAATAAAAGAATTAAAATTTGAAAAGCAAAAATTAAATAAGTAATTAAATACCTAGTTAATAATAATCAATGATGATATAATAACTAACGAAAGAGGCTACTATGACTAAATTATCAAATACAATTATGTTATTAAGACTACTACAAAATGGCAAGAAATACAGTATAAAAGCACTAGCAGAAAAGATTGAAGTTTCTCCAAGAATGATAAGACAATATAAAAATGAACTAGAGTGTGCTGGAATATATATTGAGTCAATTAGAGGTCCATATGGAGGATATTACTTAAATCAAAATGTAAAATTACCAGAAAATATGAATAAGCCTGTATCAGCCATAGTAGAAAATAAAGAAACTTATAATATATTAAATAAAGCCATAAATTCAAAAAATAAATGTTATATAGAATATTATTCAAAAGAACATGATAATAAAACAAAAAGAATAATTAGACCATATGAATTAATTGTATTAGATAATGAGTGGGGAGTAGCTGCATTCTGTGAAAATAAACAAGAGATTAGACATTTTTATTTAAATAGAATAATTAAAATAGAATTATTAAATGAAAAATACTAAAGTGACATAATAGCTTCCTCTTTAAGTGATATAAATTACTTAAAGAGTTTTTTATTGAAGGAGATATAAATAATGACAAATATAACATATGTTACAGGTAATTATGGAAAATATATTTCAGTTAAAGAAAAATTTGAGCATCATGGATTAGAAATAGAATATGCTAACATTGATTTAGAAGAACCTAATATAAATGATATTAAATTGATAAGTTATGTTAAAGCACAAAAAGCATATGAAAAAATTAAAACACCTGTTTTTGTAGTGGATTGTGGATTTTATATAAGGAGCTATCCAAATTATCCATTTTATCCAGGAGCATTTGTAAAAAGAAGTGAAGTAGCAAGTAAACCAGAAAAAGTATTAGAAATAATGAAAGATATAAAAGATAGATATTGTTACTTTTTAGATTGTTTAACTTATTATGATGGAGAAAATTATATTCAATTCTTTGGTAAAAGTGAAGGTTCACTATCTTATGAATTAAGAGGAAATGAATTAAAAAAAGCTAAATCTAATTTATGGTATGCTTTTATACCAAAAAATTGTGATAAAACACTCGCAGAAATGACAGACGAAGAACGCAACAATAGAAATGATGGGAGAACAGATGCTACTATAGATTTTATTAATTGGATAAAAAACAGCAAAAAATTAAGTGGATTTTCCAAAAATCTCACAAAAAACAATAAGTAAATCATTATAATGATGATATAATTAGTTAAAGGTGGTAACTATGAAGTATATAGTACTATTAAGAGGCATTAATATAAGTGGAAAAAATAAAATATCTATGAAAGAAAAAACAGTAAAAGTTAATAAGACAAGCAAAAACTCAATTTCAAATTGAGTTTTTATATCATATAGAAATTATCATCAACCTCATTAGTTGTACTCTCTAATTTTGAAAGTCTTCCATCTAAGTTTTTAACTTGTCTTTCAAGCTTACTAATTCTATCTTCATAATTATTATCATTTACATATGTATTAGTATTTGGATTTTGATAATTATTTGGCATAACATTAGGACCATAAGCTTGATAAGTAGTGTTCATATTATAACCATTTGGTGGTATAAACATACCTGGATTAGAGTAGCCTTGATTAACATTTTGATAGAACATATCTCTTTCTTTCATTAAATCACCTATAATAATATATGACAAATATAAGAAGTTAGTGTATAATATTTAACTGAGGTGTTTTATGAGACTTAAACATATTAAAAATGCAGATATTATAATAAATAATTCTCCATATTTAGTAAAAGAGCCAACTAAATATAAAGGTAATTGGAATGAATTGTTTGGAAATAATAATGATATAGAAATAGAAATTGGAACAGGAAAAGGAAAATTTATAATAAGTAAATCTATAGATAATCCAAATACTAATTATATTGGAATAGAAAAATATGATAGTCCATTAGTAAGTGCAGTTAAAAAACTAGAGAATTTAGAAATTAAAAATCTAAAACTTATTTGTTTTGATGCATTATTTATAGAAGAATTATTTGATAAAGAAATAAGTAAAATATATTTAAACTTTAGTGATCCATGGCCTAAAAAAAGACATGCTAAAAGAAGACTTTCTTCAACTGAATTCTTAAAGAAATATGACAATATATTTAAAAGTGAAAAAATTATAGAAATGAAAACAGATAATGATGATTTATATGAGTATTCAATTGAATCTTTTACAAATAATGGATATGAAGTAATTAAAACAGATACAAATTACTTTGATAAATATACTACAGAATATGAAGATAAATTTATAGGCTTAGGAAAAAATATAAATCATATATATGTTGTTAAAAAATAAATAATTTGTTATAATTCATATATATAATATAGGAGAAAATATGTATAAAAAGTTGTTTACAATTATTATTTGTGTATTTTTTCTTGTTGGATGCAATGCTACTAATATAAATGATTTATCATTAACTGAAATAGTAGATTCATCACTTGAAAAGGAGAGTAAATTATATAACACAAATAATAAAGGATATAGATATTATTTACCAACTGAATTTGAAATAACAAAAGATGATGATTATGTCCAAGTATTAAATTCTCATGGTGATACTTATTATTTAAATATTGATGTAGTAAGCTATTATTATAAAAATAAAATTACAACTGAACATAAATTAGATGATTATGAGTATTATACTTTTGAATCAAATGACAAATCTGGGTACTTAAGAATAACTCAAAATAATGAAGATTTTTTTGTTGAGTTGTGTTATAATTATGCTATAATAGAGGTAGAGGTAAAAGAAGATAACATAAAGTATGCTGTATCAAGGGGTATGACAATATTAAACTCAATAAAATACAATGATTTAGTTATCCAAAAACATATTAATAATAATTCACTAGAAACAAGTGAAACATTATATAATATACCTGAACCTAAAAATAAAGATGAATCTAAAAATGTTCTTGAATATATCGATGAATATGATGAGAACAAAGGAGAAGAAGATTAGACATAAGAAAGAGGTGCACTTATATGGGCATAATTAGTAAGCTTAAAGGCATTTTTTATGACGAAGTAGAAGTAGATGAAGAAGAAGTAAAAAAAGTTGAACATATAACTTCTGCTCCAATAAAAAAAGAAGAAACAAAAATAGAAGAAAAACCTAAAATAGAAGAAATAAAATATAAACCAAAAGAAAAAGAAGAACCAGTAAAAGTTGAAGAGAAAAAAGAAGATAATGGTTTTAATGAAAGAGATTTATTTAGAAGTGAAAGAACATTTAATTTTACAGAATTTGATGACGATGAAGAAGAAGTAATTCCTCAAAGAAGAAATGTTCTAGTGAAAGAAAATAAAACTGTTAAAGTAGAAAATCCTACTATACCAGAAACTCCTAAAGTATTTAAACCAAGTCCAATTATTTCTCCAATATATGGTATTCTTGATAAAGACTATAAAAAGGAAGAAATAAAGAGTAAAGAACAAGCAATGACACCAAAAATAACTGCTAATCTTACAACATATGATACAGTTAGAAGAAAAGCTTATGGTACTTTAGAAGAAGAATTAGAAGACACACTAAATTCTATAAATAAAATTACTCCAGACACTATTCATAATGAAGAAGTTAAGGAGACAAGAGAATCTAGATTAGTTAAAGAAGAACCTAAGGTAGTCGAAAAGAAAAAACCAAGACTAGAAGAACTATTAACTAAAATAGAAGATGCAACAGAAGAACTAGACAAAACACTTCCAATTGGAGTATTAGAAGATAGAGTTAAATTAGAAAACTTCGATGATGAAGATGAAGGAGTTAGTGATAAAACAATAACTGACACAACTCTAGAACATGACTTATTTAATTTAATAGATTCTATGTATGATGATAAGGAGGATTAATATATGAATGAAACATTATTAATAGTAATTTATTTATTACTAATAGCATTAATTATAATAGCAATAATTATTGGACTTAAATTCATTCAAACACTAAATAAAGTAAATATTTTAGTGGATGATGTATCTGAAAAAGTCAAAGCATTTAACAAATTGTTTGAAGTAATTAATTTTGCTAATGAAAGAATGTCAATGATATCAGAAGTTGTAATAAGTTTTTTGACTTCTGGGTTTAAAAAGATTTTTAAGCCAAAAAAATCTTCAAAGAAAATAAATAAGGAGGATGAAGAAAATGAGTAAAAAAGGCGGAGTAGGAAAATTTATCGGAGGATTAGCTATAGGAGCAGGTTTAGGATTATTATTCTCACCTGATACTGGAGAAAATAATAGAAAAGTATTAGCTAAAAAAATAGACGAATTATTAAAAAAATTAAAAGAAGTAGATTTAGAAGAAGTAAAAGATGAACTTCTATATAGAGCAGAAATTTTGCAAGGTGAATTAGCTAATTTAGATTCAGAAACTGCTAAAGAAATAGTTCTAGAAAAAGCAGAAGTTATTAAAGACAAAGCAGAAGAACTATATAGATATGCCATTGAAAAAGGAACACCAGTAGTAGAAAAAGCAGCTGATGAAGTAAGAAAACAAGCTATCAAAGTTTGCAAGGAAGCTCAAAAAAAATTAGAACAAAAAGATAAATAAGAATTGCTATAAAGCAATTTTTAATTTTACTATAATTGACAACATATAATAAAAGTGCTAAAATCAACTCATAAATGTTGAAGGAATATAAATAAATCCCTGATTAAAGTGAGTTTAGGATAGTGAGAACTAAACATAAATATTTATTTATTCCTACCTTCATATACAGGTAATTAAAAGTTTACCCGGGATAAAAACCGTTATCAAAATAAAGTTAACTAAAGGATGGTACCGTGCTCATGCACTCCTTAATACCATTCTTTTTTATTTAGGAGGAAAATATGAAAAATGAGAAAATAACATTAAGAAGTGTAGACTTTGCTAAATGGTATACAGATGTAGTTAAAGCAGCAAAATTAGCAGACTATTCAAGTGTTAAAGGATGCGTTATTTTAGAACCAAATGGATATGCAATTTGGGAAAGCATTCAAAAAAATATGGATAAAATGTTTAAAGAGACAGGACATCAAAATGTAAGTTTACCAGTATTTATTCCAGAAAATTTACTAAAAAAAGAAGGAGAATTAGTAAGTGGATTTGCACCAGAAGTAGCATGGATTACTGAAGGTGGAAGCAATAAATTAGAAGAAAGATTAGCATTTCGTCCAACAAGCGAATCATTATTTTGTGATTACTATAGTAAATCTGTTAAATCATATAGAGACTTACCAAAATTATATAACCAATGGTGTAATGTAGTAAGATGGGAAAAAGAAACAAGACCATTCTTAAGAAGCAGAGAATTCTTATGGCAAGAAGGACATACAGTACATTCTACAAGTGAAGAAGCAGAAGCTGAAACATTAAGAATGTTAAATGTATATAAAGATTTCTTTGAAAAATATTTAGCTATACCAGTATTAACGGGAAGAAAAACAGAAAAAGAAAAATTTGCAGGAGCAGAATACACAATGACTATAGAAGCTTTAATGCAAAATGGAGTTTGTCTTCAATCTGGAACTAGTCACTATTTTGGGCAAAAATTTTCTAAAGCATATGATGTTAAATTCATAAACAAAAATAATGAGTTTGAATATTGTTATCAAACATCATGGGGTACTTCAACTAGAATGATAGGTGCACTTATAATGGCACATTCAGATGATCAAGGTTTAGTTTTACCACCTAAAATAGCCCCAAGACAAGTATGTATTATTCCAATTAAAAATGATGAAAAACTTTTATCTTTAGCATTTAAAATAAGAGAAAATTTAATATCAAAAGATATTACTGCTTATGTAGATGAAAGCGATAAAAGTGCTGGATTTAAATTCGCAGAAGCAGAAGTTAATGGTATTCCTCTTAGAATAGAAATTGGATATAAAGATTTAGAGAATAATAGCGTTACAATAGTAAGAAGAGATACAAGTGAAAAAGAAAGCATTAAATTAAATGATGTAACAAATAAAGTAATTCAAACTCTAGAAGATATTCAAAACAATTTATATAACAAAGCTTTAAAAAATATGAAAGAAAAAACATATGATGCAAAAACTTTAGATGAAGTAAAAGAAATAATGGAAAATCATCCAGGATTTGTAAACGCACATTGGTGTGGTAAAGAAGAATGTGAACTTAAAATGAAAGAAATTAAGGGAACTAAATCAAGATGCATAGTTGAAACTAAAGATTATGAAGATGAAAAATGTATCGTATGTGGAGAAAAAGCAAAGCATAAAGTAGTTTGGGGAATTCAATATTAATTCACATTGAATTCACAAAATTAACACATTAGAATTCTATAATTAAATTGTAAGAAAGGAAAGGTGATGTGTTAATAATATAAAATATTACTTACATGTTTTTATAATTTAAATACGACTATTCTAGACGCCCCTTAAAAAAGGGCGTTTTTATTGACTAATTAATAATTTATGCTATAATACAAAATTAATAAGAGATATTATTGAAAGGAACAAAAAATGATTTTAAAAAAAGAAAATGACAACGTCAAAAACTTTAATGATTTTACAAGTAAACTTCCGTATCTTGGAAAAGAAGGAAAATTATTATTAGAAGAAACAATAAATATAAAAGAACCATTTGCAACATATATAGAAGCAAATATAGTAGACGCTTTTTATACAAAAACAACTCATTCAATTCATGCAAATTATAATAGATTAACAAAAGACAATTCTGGGTTAGTACCTCTTCAAATGTGGGGTAGAAAATCAATTATAACACAAGATAGAAATAGAGTAGAAATTTATCCAGAAGGACTTAATTCAATAAAATTTTCAAGAATGATGGCAAAATCATATGAAGGTTATGAAAGATACTATGATTTAGAATATCAAATGGGTTACTTTTCAAAATTAGGTATAGTTACTGAAAATGAGAGTAATAAAAGAATAATTCATAGAATATATTATGGAAGGGATGGAGTAAAAACTTTTAGTACAGTTTTAGATACAAATGAATTTCCATCATTAACTGAAATTCCAGAAAGTGATTTAGTAACAATTTTTGATTTATTAAATGAATTAAGAAATAAAGGAATTAATTTAAATATCGAAGAGTCAATATTTGAATGTTTGGAAGAAGCACTAGAACATACAAAAGAGATTGATAAAAAAGTTTTATCACAAAAAGAGAAAAAACTTAAATAATAGTTGACAAATTAATGTAAATAATATATAATCTAACTTGTTGAAAAAGAAAGAAAGAGATCCACTCTTCACCAGATGTAAAGGTACATTGGTATAAAAGCTTATTTATAATTTAATATTAAATATGTTTTTAAGTGGACTCAGGTTCACTTTTTTAAATGTAAATATGGAGGTGTTAGCAATAGCTAAGCAAAGTAATGATGTTCTAATTAATGAACAAATAACTATTCCTGAGGTTATGGTAATCGGACCTAATGGAGAAAAAATGGGTATCAAGAAAATAAGTGATGCCTTAACATTAT
>USNG01000045.1 GCA_900556025.1 uncultured Mycoplasmatota bacterium | reverse complement strand
ACCAACAGCTACAAGAACTGGATACACATTCCTAGGATGGTTTACGGCAGCTACTAGAGGAACACGAGTAACAAGTGACACAACAGTAAAAATAACAGATACTCAAACATTATATGCTCACTGGAAGCAAAATAAGATTTTATATAGTACTTTATCAATATATTGTGCTAATTATACTAAAGGAAGTTCTCCATATATGGTTTATTATTCTGGCAATTGTTCAGTGCATGATGATGGAAATGATGATTGGAGAATTAAATTTTTGACTAGTGGTGAATTGAAACTTTCTATTAAAACTAAAATTGATGCGTTCTTAGTTGGCGGCGGCGGAGTAGGCGGCGGCAAATGGGGAGGCGGAGGTGGTGGTGGCTATACTAAAACCTTTAATAGTTTAACTTTGGATTCAAATAAAACATACAAAGTTACAATAGGTTCAGGAGGTTCAGGTGGTAGCAACACGGATTATCCAAATAGTTGGACTGGTTCAGATGGTGAAAGTTCTACTATTGTTATTGACAATAAAACTTATGAAGCAAAGGGTGGCTTAGCAGGAGGATTAGGAAATACTAGTGCAGGTTGTGCGCCTGGTGGTTCAGGTGGCTCTGGAGGTGGCGGAGGCGGCCTTTGGTCTGGAAAAGCAGGAACTAATGGTAGCAATGGTGGCGATAGTGGCTACGTTGATGGTGCTAGCCAAGAAAGATATTGTCCAGGCGGTACAGGTCAAGGTACAACTACTGGAGAATTTGGAAATTCTAATTCTACATTATATGCTTCTGGTGGCAAGGGATGTGGCCAAGAATGTTCAGACGGATATTATGGATATAAGCCTGCATCAGGAAATCCTAATACTGGAGATGGTGGTGAGGGTGGTAGTACTGTCTCAATTGGTGGATCTGGTGGATCTGGAATAGTTATTATTCGTAATGCAAGACGATAGATCAAGGCATAAAAATACCTTGATTTTTTATGATTGATAGATTTTTGTTTTGTAATGATATTGTGAAATAATAAATAATTTGATAAAATATGTTGTAAGGAAGTGGATGATTTTATGAATAATGAAACTATTGTTGTTGATACTAAAAGAATTATTGATGAAAAAACTAAAAGTGCTTTAATTTCTATAATTGACGATTTAGAAGAAAGAGGATATGAAGCTATTAAACAAATAGTTGCTTATTTAATTAGTGGAGATCCTGGATATATTTCTAGTTATAAAGAATGTAGAAATAGAATTCTTGAATTTAAAAGGGAAGATATACTAGAAGTAATGCTAGTGGATTTTATAAATAAATGATATATTTAGGATTAGATTTAGGAAGTAAAACTTTAGGATTAGCAATTAGTGATAGAACTTCAACTATAGCTACTTCTCTTGACGTGCTTAGATATAATAATTATGATGAATTATTAGATAAGTTAAGTAAAATAGTGGAATCAAGAAAAGTTGATTCTTTTGTCTTGGGTAATCCACTTAATTTAGATGGTAGTATTTCTAAAAGAAGTGAAATTACATTTGAATTTAAAAAATTATTAGAAGAGAAATTTGGAAAAGAAGTTATTATGCAAGATGAAAGATTATCTACTGTAGAAGCTGAAAGAATGCTTATTAGTAATGATGAAAAGAGAAAAAATAGAAAAAAAGTTATTGATAAAGTAGCTGCGACTATTATATTACAAGGTTATTTAGACAGGAGTAAAAATGAAAGATAATTATCTAACTTTAAAAGATAAGAAGGGTAATAAAAAAGAATATAGAATTCTTTTAAATATAGAAGATACTACAAATGATGTTAATTATGTTGTATATACTGATGAACGTAAGAATAGCGATGGAAGTGTTAAATGTTATGCTTCTACATATATTTTGAGTGATAAAGGAAATATGACTAAGTTTAAACCTGTAGAAATGAAGGAAGAATTTGAATTTATAGAAAAAATATTAAATTCATTAGAAGGAAAAAAGGATGAAAAAGAAAGTATTTAATTTAAAAAAATTTTTATTATTTATAATAGTGTTAATTATTATAGTAGCTGGATGTATGGTAGGAGCTTATTTTTATTTGATAGGTGCACCTAGTAGTAAGAGTGAAAGCGTTAATATAAATGTTAGTGAGGGTAGCACTTATAGTAGTATAGGCGGTATGTTAAAAGATAATAATTTAATTAGATCTGAACTAGCTTATAAAATATATATTAAGTTAAATCCACCTAAAGATTTAGAGTTTGGAGATTATATTCTTAAAACTAATTATGATCTAGAAGAATTAATAACTACTTTAGAAAAAGGAAGTGTGTCTTTAGCTGCAACTAAAAGAGTAACATTTACTGAAGGGAAAAATATGAGGTATGTTATTAAAACTATAACTGATAATTTTGAAATTAGTGAAGAAGAAATATTAAAGAAACTTAGCAATGAAAAATATTTAGATGAATTAATTAGTGAATATTGGTTTTTAACTGATGAGATTAAAAATAAAAATATTTATTATTCATTAGAAGGATATTTATTTCCAGATACATATGAATTTTATGCTTCTGCAGATGTAGATGATATATTTAGAAAAATGCTTGATAATATGGAAAATAAAATTGATAAATATAAAAATGATATTGAAAGTAGTAAGTATTCATTTCATGAAATGCTAACACTTGCTTCAATTATTGAACAAGAAGCTGGTAATGCTGGTGATAGAAGTGGTGTTGCTGGAGTATTTTATAATAGACTTAATGATGGATGGAGTTTAGGTAGTGATGTTACTACTTATTATGCTGAAAAGATAGATAATTTTAGTAGAGATTTAAAGCAAAGTGAATTAAGTGCTTGTAATAGTTATAATACTAGAAGTACATGTATGGCTGGTAAATTACCTGTTGGACCTATATGTAATCCAGGTATTGAATCTATAACTGCGACTATTAATCCTACTAAACATAAATATTATTATTTTGTAGCTGATAAAACAGGAAAAACATATTTTAATGAAACGGATAGTGGTCATGTTAGTACTGTTAATAGATTGAAAAGAGAAGGATTATGGATAGAGTACAATTAATACTAGAAATAGAAGAATATGGAAAAGAAAATAATGTACCTATTATGAGTGAAGATAGTATTGAAACAATACAAAATATTATAAAAGAAAATAATATTAAATCTATACTTGAAATAGGTACAGCTATTGCATATTCAACAATTTGTTTTGCTTCTACTCCTGGAGTGGAAAAGATAACTAGTATTGAAAGAGATGAAGAAAGATATAAAATAGCTTCTTCTAATGTAAAAAAAAGTGGACTTAAAAATATTGAATTAATATTTGGAGATGCTACTGATGTTATTATAGAAGGCAAATATGATTTACTTATAATAGATGCTGCTAAAAGTCAAAATATGAGATTCTTTAATAAATATAAAAATAATTTAAATAAAAATGGAATAATTATTATTGATAATTTAGAATTTCATGGTTATGTTGGAAGAAGTAGTGAAATTAAAAGTAGAAATTTAAGACAAATGGTTCGTAAAATTGAAAAATTCTTAGATTTTTTAGATAATAATACTGAGTATGATGTAGAATATATAGAAGTAGGTGATAGATTAGGTATATGCAGAAAGAAAAATATATAATTTTACCAAATAAAAAAGATTTAAGTTATTATGAAAAATATAACTTAAATTCTTTTGTTTTACCTTTAAAAGATTATAGTATTGGATGTGAAGTTTATTTTGATATAGATGAAATAAATGACTTATCTAATAGTCATGAAGTATATGTACTTATGAATAAATTTTTACATAATAATATAGTTAAATTTAGAGATTTATATAAAACATTTAATGAAAAGGTTAAATTTATAGTTGAAGATATAGGTCTTACTGATATTATTGATATGAAAAGATTAGTTTTATATGAAAATCATATTTTATCTAATTATAAAGCTATTAATTATTTATATGATATTGGTATTAAAGATGTAGTTATTAATAATGATTTAACTATTAAAGAAATTAAAGAAATAATTGATAAGAGTGAATCTAACTTATATTATTACTATATAGCTAAAAATAATATTATGTATTCTAGAAGAAAGTTAGTTAGTAATTTTGATAAGAATTATAGTATTAATAATCATAAAGATAATCATTATTTATTGTATGAAAATATATCTAAAAAGAAACTTGATATTTATGAAGAAGATGGAAGTGTTGTTAAGTATGATAAGATATTTTGTGCTTCTAAGTATCTAAGTGATTTAAGTAATATAAATAAAATTATTGATTTTAGTTATATTGATGAATTAAATGAAAGAATGATTTTAGAGAATATTGATAATAATAAGTTATGTGATTTGATTGATTGTGATTATTATTTTTTAGAAAATGATATTAAGTATAAGATAGGTGATATGAAATGAGTTATGAGTTGTTATTACCTGCTGGGGATTTAAATAGGCTTAAGTTTGCTATTATGTATGGTGCTGATGCTGTATATATTGGTGGATTAGATTATAGTTTGAGAGCTAATGCTAATAATTTTTCTCTTGATGAGATTAGAGAAGGTGTAGAGTTTGCTCATGAGAGAGGTAAGAAAGTATTTGTTACTGTAAATATGATATTTCATAATGAGGATTTGGATGGTTTAGATAAGTATTTAATCGATTTAGATTCTATTGGGATTGATTCGTTTATTGTTAGTGATATGGCTGTTATAGAGGCTATTAAACGTCTTAAATTAAAGACTAAGTTTTTTATTTCTACTCAAAAGTCTATTACTAATTTAGAGGCAGTAAAGTTTTATAAAAGTTTAGGAGCATATAGAGTTGTTTTGGCTCGTGAATGTTCTCGTGAAGATATTAAACGTATTAAAGAAAATATTGATACTGAAGTTGAAGTATTTATTCATGGTGCGATGTGTACATCATATAGTGGAAGATGTGTTATGAGTAATTATATAACTTTAAGAGATTCTAATAGAGGTGGATGTAGTCAAGTATGTAGATTTACATTTGATAATGATACTTCTTATGATTATGCTTTTTCTTCTAAGGATTTAAATATGATTGATTGTTTATCTGATATGATGGATTTAGGAATTGAATCATATAAAATAGAAGGTAGAATGAAGAGCTTATATTATATAGCAACTGTTGCTAATGCTTATAGAACTATTATGGATAAAAAGATTGATGGAAGTTTAACGGAAGAAGATATTATATATTATAAGAAAGTATTAAATAGAGTATCTAATCGTGAAAATATTGCTCAGTTTTATGATGGTGAAGTTGGAGTTGAGGGCCAATATTTTAATGGTAGACAAGAAATAAGTAACCAAGACTTTTTAGGTCTTGTGTTATCTTATGATAATGAAACTGGTGAAGCTGTAGTTGAACAAAGAAATAAGTTTAGTGTAGGAGACTATATTGAGGTATTTGGACCAAATACAAGCACTAAAAAATTTAAAGTTGAATATATTATAAATAAGGATCAAGAAAGAGTTGATTCTGCTAGTCATGCTCAAGAAATTGTTAGAATAAAAGTGCCTTTTGAAGTGTATCCAAATGATATCTTAAGGGTTATAATATCTTGACAAAATGAGCATTTTATAGTATTATCTTATGAGTACGCGAAAGAGGTGGCAAAAATGAAAAAAAAGGAGATATTTTTAACAAGTGAAGGTTATTTAGAATTAGAAAATGAATTACATTATCTAAAGACTGAAAAAAGAAAAGAAGTAACTCAAACTTTAAAAGAAGCTAGAGCTTTAGGTGACTTATCTGAAAATTCAGAATATGAACAAGCTAGAGAAGATCAAGCTAATTTAGAAAAGAGAATTGTTGAAGTTGAATATGCTTTAGAGCATGCAACTGTTATAGATAAAGCTGAAAGCGATGGAAAAGTAGGTATTGGTTGTGAAGTACAATTACAATATGAAGATGATGATGATACTGAAAGTTATAAAATTGTAGGTAGCCAAGAAGCTGATCCATTTAATAATAAAATATCTAACGAAAGTCCAATAGCTGCTGCTATAATGGGTAAAAAAGTTGGAGACACAGTTGAAGTATCTTCACCTGATGGTGTTTATTCTGTAAAAATCGTAGCAATAGGATAGAAATATCCTTTTTTATAACTTAAAAATTGGGAGGAATTATGAAAGAAAGTTATACTTTAAAATTAGAGGGAAAAGAATGGAAAGATTGCTTAAAGGAAGCATACAATAAGAAAAAGAAAGATGTAAAGATTGATGGTTTTAGAAAAGGTCAAGCTCCATATGATGTATATGTTAAAAAACATGGAGTAGAAACTTTATATATGGATGCTATTAATATGGCTATAGATATTCTATATGCTAAATTATTAAGTGATCCTAAAACTATTACTCCTGCTGCAACTCCAGGAATTGATATTAAAAATATTAATAATGATTTAATTGAAATTGAATTTACTTTAATACCAACTCCAGAAGTTAAATTAGGAAAATATAAAAAATTAGGTATCAAGAAAGAATTAGCTGAAGTAACTGATGAAGAAATTGAACATGAATTAGGTCATTTAAAAGAACAATTCGTTGAAGTTAAATCTTTAGATGCTAAAACTAAAATCAAAGAAGGTATGGTTGCTGTAATTGATTTTGAAGGTTTCTTAAATGGTACTCCATTTAAAGGTGGAAAAGGTGAAAACTATAGTTTAGAAATAGGTTCACATACATTTATTCCTGGTTTTGAAGAAGCTTTAGTAGGATTAAAAGCTGGAGATAAAAAAGATGTAAGAGTAACATTCCCAGAAAATTATCATAGTGAAGAATTAAAAGGAAAACCAGTTGTATTTAAAGTTGAAATCAAAGAAGTTAAAGAAAGAGTATTCCCTGAATTTAATAAAGAATTCTTTGAAGATTTAAATGTTGGTGGAGTTGAATCACTAGATGATTTAAAGAAATATATTAAAGAAAACTTATTAGCTGAAAAAGTTAAAAGAGAAGAAGATGAATATTTATTTAAATGTTTAGATAAAGTAGTTAGTGATGCTAAATTTGAAATTCCTGAGGAAATGACTGAAGATGAAGTTAATAGATTAACTCGTGAATTTAGTGAAAAATTATCTTATCAAGGATTAAAATTAGAAGATTATTTAAAATATTGTAATACTAATTTAAATGACTTTAAGGCTACTTTAAAAGATGAAGCTAATAAGAGAATTGGTTATAGATTAATGATGGATGCTGTTGTTGAAAAAGAAAAACTTGAAGTAAGTGATGAAGAAGTTGAAACAGCATTAGAAGCACAAGCTAAAGAATATCAAATGACTAAAGAAGACTTCATTAAAGAAATCGGTACTAAAGAATTATTTAAGTATGATATGTTAATGAAGAAAGCTATGAGCGTTATTACAGAATAATAAAAAAACCTGAATTTCAGGTTTTTTAATTGTTTGGATCTATAAGAGAGAGTGAAACTTTCTCTTTTTCTTTGTTTATATCAATTACATAACAACTAACTATATCTCCAACACTTAATACTTCACTTGGGTGTTTAATATATTTGTTAGTTATTTTAGATATGTGAACTAATCCATCTCCATGAAGACCAATATCTATGAATGCTCCAAAGTCTACTACATTTCTTACAGTTCCTTCTAATTTCATACCAACTTTTAAATTATCAATTGATAATATATCACTCTTTAATAGTGGAGTTTCATAATCATCTCTATAATCTCTATTAGGTTGTTTTAAAGATTCTATAATATCTTCTAATGTATATAAATCTATATCTAATAATTTAGATGTTTCATTTATATTTAAGTTATTTAATGATTCAATTAATTCTTTAGAACCTAAATCATTAGTAGTGAAGTTTAGATGTTCTAATAACTTTAATGTTTTGTCATAACTTTCCATATGAATATTTGTTTTATCTAAAGGATTATCACCATTTATTACTCTCATGAATCCGATTGATTGTTCAAATACTTTGTCATTTAATAATTTTTTCTTTTTAACTTCTTCACGTGATGTTATTTTTCCATGTTCTTCTCTATATTTAATTATTTTATCTATTGCTGATTTAGTTAATCCAGAAATATATTTAAGTATAGAAGGGGAAGCTGTATTAATATTTACTCCAACATTGTTAACACATTTACTTACTGTGAAATCTAATGATTCAGATAGTTTCTTTTGTGATACATCATGCTGGTATTGACCAACACCAATTGATTTAGGATCAATTTTTACTAATTCATTTAGTGGATCTTGTAATCTTCTAGCAATTGATATAGCACTTCTTTTTTCTACTGTTAAATCAGGGAATTCACTTATTGCAAGAGGGCTTGCACTATAAACACTTGCTCCGGCTTCTGATACAATTGCGTATTTACAATGACCTAATTCTTTAATTGTTTCACTTACTAATTTTTCGCTTTCTCTTGATGCTGTTCCATTTCCAATAGCTATTATATCTACTTTATATTTATCTATTAAATCTTTTAATATTTTTTTAGATTCTTCCCATTTATTATGTGGTTCATGTGGGTAAATAACAGAAATATTTAATACTTTTGATGTAGAATCTACTACTGCCAATTTACATCCTGTTCTAAATGCTGGGTCAAATCCTAATACTATTTTTTCTTTCATAGGAGCAATCAATAATAAATTTTCTAAGTTTTCTTTAAATACTTCTATTGATTTATCTTCGCTATTAAGTGTCAATTCACTTCTTACTTCTCTTTCAATTGATGGGGCAATAAGACGTTTATAACTATCTTTTATAGCGTCAATAACATATTCTTTAACTGGTGAATCTTTTTTGATTATTTTAGTTTCTAAATAAGTTAAGATCTCTTCTGTATTTACTTCTATATTAACTGATAATATTTTTTCATTTTCACCTCTGTTAATTGCAAGTACTCTATGAGGTTTAATATATTTTACATTTTCGCTATAGTCATAATACATTTCATATACTTTATTTTCATCTGTTGCATTCTTTTTTAGTTTTGATGTAATAATACCATTTTTATAAAAATAACTTCTTATCCATTTTCTATAGTATGCATTATCACTTATCCATTCGGCAATTATATATTTAGCTCCGGTGATAGCATCTTCTTCTGTTTTAACATTGTCATTTAAAAATTCTTTTACTTTGTCCATATTAAATGTAGTAGGGAAACTCATGATAATTTTTGCTAATGGTTCAAGACCATTTTTTATAGCTTCAGTTGCTTTAGTTTTTTTCTTTTCTTTGAATGGTGCATAGATGTCTTCAACTTCTACTAGTTTTTTAGCATTCATTATATTTGTTTTGATTTCATCTGTTAAAAGACCTTTTTCATCTATTAATCTAATTACATCTTCTTTTCTTTTTAATAAGTTAACTTCATATTCATAATATTCATTTATTTTTCTTATTTGTTCTTCATCTAAAGCACCTGTTGCTTCTTTTCTATATCTAGCAATGAATGGAATAGTATTACCTTCACTAAGTAGTTTTAATACACTTTCTACTTGTGTACTTTTTATACCCATATCATTACTAACTTCATTAATAATATTTTCGTTCATAAATCCTCCATAACGTTCTTTATAATTGTATCAAATATTTTGATATTCTTATATATATAAAACATTTTATTTACAGAAAAAACTTGACTTATTATAAATAATAATGTAATATTAATTTGTGCTTTGGAGACATACTCAAGAGGCTGAAGAGGCGCCCCTGCTAAGGGTGTAGATCGGGA
>USNG01000044.1 GCA_900556025.1 uncultured Mycoplasmatota bacterium | reverse complement strand
GCATTGATACCATTACAACACTTACTAGTACTATGCTTACTATTAATTCGACTAATGTAAATCCTTTTTTATTCATACCATTCACCTATATAAATTAAAAAGCAGATTTAGTATTTTGAATCTATATCACTAAAATCTACTTTATCCATTTCTTCTATTACTTCTAGTTGATTTTCAATAATTTGTCTTAATCTTCTTTTTAGTATATTGGTATTTCTTCTTAATTGATCAGCATGGTTTTGAGCTTTTTCTGCTTTTAGAAGAGCATCATTTATAATTCTACTAGCGTTATGTCTAGCTTCACTTATCATACTCTCTGCTTCTTTTCTTGCAGACGACTTAATTTGATCTCCAGCTGATTCAGCTGTATAAATAGCTCTATTCATTGTATCTTCTATTCTTTGATAATGAGCTATTTGATCTACAAGTTTTTTATTTTCTTCTTCAGTTTTTTTACTTTTATTTAATAAGACTTCATAATTATTAATTATTTCATCCAAGCACTTTTGAACTTGAACCTTATCATATCCGCGAAAAACTGTATCAAACTTTTTCATGCCTTTCACCTCAATATACTAATATACCATTTTTATAATTAAATTACCATTCTCCCATGTCATCTTTTTTAGATGATTTTTTTGTGTCATCATCAGAAATGTTTCCTTCGATTTCAAATCCTTTAGGAGCGCAAAGCACAATTCCAGGACCTAATTTTTGCATTGTTCCTTCAATAGCATAAATGATACCATTTAAAAAGTCCATTATTCTTTTAGAAACATCAGAAGTTACTCTTTTGAAATTAACTACAACTTGATTTTTAGCTTTTAAATAATCAGCTATTTGTTGTGCTTCCGAAAAAGCTCTTGGTTCTACTAAAATAGTTTTGTTTTTGTAATCTTTAGTATTGCTTTTAACACTTTCTTTTACTTCTTCATATTCTTCACCATCTGGATCTTCAGTTGTAAATATTTTCTTAAATTCAAATGCCATATTAAAGCCTCCTTAGTATGTACTACAATAATATTCTAACACATTAAGACATTAGTAGCAATAAATTTTTTTATATTTTTAGAAAGTTAGACAAAGAAAAAAGTCGAAGTTTGTTACCCTCCAACTTTTGTTATATTATTACATATTATATGCAAATGTAGAAGCAATTTCTACTTTATCATATTGAATTGCTTTATAGTTATCATCCCATGGAATATCTACTTCTTCTGTTTCACTCGCATTAGCTCTAATATTGTCAAAGTCTACTGTTTCTACTCCAACTATTTTATTTTGATAGTAAAATAATACGCTTATTTCTGCATCTTCAATAATTTTATCACTCTTATTTGTTAATTGTGCAAATACTTTTCCACCAGCTCCTTGTGTTAATTTTGCTTCAACTGATGATGTTAAAGAATATTTACTCCAATCGTATACTTTCTTTGTAATTTCTGCTTTTGCGTAATTTTTTATGCCAGAATCACTGCTTACATATACTTCCTTATACCACTTACTGTTTTTTTCTACATATGAATTAACTTCTTCTGTATCAATTATATTTCCATTTAAATCATAAAATATGATATTTACTTCAACTGTAACTGCTGTTGAGTTTTTATTTTCTATTTCTACTGCGAAATCTCTACTAGATAGTTTATCTAATAACACAACGTTTACATTGTTATCCATTTCTTCTGCTTTTTTAGTTGCTTCTTCTATTTCTTTTGTTCTATCAATTACTTGATCATTATTATTGTTGTTGTCTTTTTTAATAAATACAAAATATACAACTACTACTATTACAATTAATAATACAATTCCACCTATAATCATAGTAATATTATTTGATTTCTTTGGTGTTTGTTGATTATTATCATTGCTTGTTTCAGGATTTGATCCAGTTGGGTTTGGTATCGTATTTTGTTCTATTGTACTAGCACTTTGTGTTTCATTTGTCATTGGTGTTGCAGTAGGTTCTACTGGAGTAACAGGTTGTACTGGAGCTGATTCTACAGGATTAACCATGTTATTTGCTTCAAGCGTTACAGGTGCAACTGTTTCTTGTGGCACTGTATTTACCACTGGTGTTGCCACTCCTAAATCTGTTGGAACAGTTTGCTCTAAAGTTGGGTTTGGTGTTGTTGGAGTTTCATTTACACTTGGAATAGTGTTTTGATTCTCATCATTAAAATTATTTTCGTTCATATTAATACTCCTCTATTCTTCTATTTTATTTTAACATTATGATAGTTAATTATAAATAAAAAATGCACTACTGTGCATTTTAAAACTTTACTCTTTCTTCAATATATTTTGCTAAATCATCTAAATTTATTGTTTCTTGTTTCATTGTGTCCCTATCACGAACAGTAACAGTATTATTATTTATAGTTTCATCATCTATTGTAATACAGAATGGTGTACCAATAACATCTTGTCTTCTATATCTTTTACCAATTGAACCAGTTTCATCATAAGTACACATAAAATATTTAGATAATTTTTCATATACTTCACTTGCTTTTTCACTATGATATTTTTTTACAAGTGGTAAAACACATGCTTTATATGGAGCTAAGAAATTAGGTAATCTTAATACTTCTCTTTCTTCTCCATTTTCTAGTATCTCTTTGTGATAATGTTCAAATAATACTGCTAATATTGTTCTATCTAAACCATATGTTGATTCTATAATGAATGGAATATATTTTTCATTAGTTTCAGGATCTAAATAATGTTGTGATTCTCCACTATATTCTTCATGTCTAGTTAAATCAAAATTAGTTCTATTATGAGTACCATTTATTTCTCCCCATCCGAATGGGAATAAATATTCAATATCACATGCTGCTTTAGCATAATGAGCTAATTTTTCATGATCATGGAATCTTAATTTTTCACTAGGTAAACCTAGATATTCAAAGAATTTTTTACCATAATCTTTAAAATATTCATATAATTCTTGATCATTTCCTTCTTTGCAGAATGTTTGATATTCCATTTGTTCAAATTCTATAGTTCTAAATGTAAAGTTACCTGGTGTGATTTCATTTCTAAATGCTTTACCTATTTGTCCTATACTAAATGGTAATTTTGCTCTCATACTTCTTTGAACATTTAAGAAGTTAACGTACTCTCCTTGAGCATTTTCTGGTCTTAAATATACAATTGACTTATTATCCTTTACTACTCCTCTATAAGTTTCAAACATTAATTTAAATTGTCTTATATCAGTAAAGTCACATTTACCACATTTTGGACATGGAATATTATTATCTTTTATATATTTAATTAATTCTTCATTAGATAACGTGTCACCAATGCTTGTGCCTGTATAATCATTAACTAAATTATCCGCTCTATGACGAGTTTTACAATGCTTGCAATCTGTTAGAGGGTCTGCAAATGAGTCAACATGTCCACTAGCTTCCCATACTCTTGGATGCATTAATATATCTGCATCTAATTCATAAGCATTTTTTCTTTCTTGAATGAATTTTTTTCTCCATGCATCTTTAACATTATTTTTTAATCTACTACCAAGAGGTCCATAATCCCAAGTATTAGCTAAACCTCCATATATTTCACTTCCTTGGAATATAAATCCATAATTCTTGCAGAAATTTGTCATTTCTTCCATTGAAATTTCACTTTTCATAAATCCTCCTTAAAAATTAAAAAACTCCTAAAATATTGTAAGGGTCCACATAGGACGGTCCCACCTTACTTATTCTAGAAGAATCTCTCTTTATTTATATAGCCTAAGTGCTTTACCATCACACTATTATCGCTTTACTTATTTAACATTTTAGCACAATAATTTATATTGTCAATATTATTTTAGTCTTAATGTTAGTGAAGCTGGTTTTTCAGTACTTACTTGTTCTTGTTCATTAACTTCTTCATCTTTTTTAGGATAGTATTCTGAAGCTATTTGTTTTAAAGTTCCTTTTGTCATGTATTCTCTTTCAATTACTTCATAACTTAATCTTCTATTAACTTCCCATGGTTTTGCTAAATCATCCATATCTATATATGGGTTTGTTGTATATCTAATATCCATAAATCCTCCATTTATCTGAAACTTAATTTTAATTCTGGCTCTTCACTAGCTGTTTTGATTGTTCTTTCTTTTGTAGCCTTAGCTAATTCTTTTAATGCTTCAATTAATGATTTTTCTCCTTCACTATTAAAGTTTATCATATTATCTTTACTAACTCTTACTATAGGTTTTCTACTTAATGTACTTACTACTTTACATTGAGCACTTTCAAAAACAACTTTTCTAGCAAGACTTAATGAAAATTCTTTAATATCACTTGGTAGTTCTAAACTATCAATATCTTCACAATCTAATAAATTAACGCCTAATTCTTCACATCTAGCAAGAGGTCCTTCATTTGCCATAAATGTTCTATCAGAATAAATAACAGTTGAATATTCTCCATTTTGACAAACAAGTTTTTCTTCTTCACCTTTGTATTCTCTTTTACATAATACTTCTAATGATAGATAATCTCTTCTCATTATATTCCCCCCTTTAAAAAGCTTATGTATTTTAACATAAATAATAACAAAAGTCAATTAAATATCTAATACTAGTCTTCTGTTAATCTCTTCTTCTAGTTCTTTTATGTATCTTTGACAAGCTATATAACTATAATAAGCTGGTTCATCTATATTGATATTTCCTGTATTGATACTATCGAATTTTATAGATTCTTTTTCTAACCATTCAATAATAGTTTTTATATCTGGTATACTTACTGAAACTATTTTTTCATCAAGTTCATTATAGATTGAGTCTCTTAAAGTTTCTGCTCCTTCTAATACTCTTTTTAATTCTGCTTTACTACTTTTGTTATTTAAGTTTTTAGTCCAAGCTCTAATTCTTAAACATTTAGAATTAATATTTATATATCTTTGAACTAATGTAATTGTGTCTTTCATTTTAATGTATTTTTACTCCCTTGTGCTTTTACTCTCTTAAAAAGCCAATATATTATAGCATATTTACTACCAAAAAGCAAATAAAAAGCCTTTTTAGGCCTTTAAATCATACTCATTACATGGAGCAAATGATTTTCTGTGTTCTTTTAATATTCCGTATTTTCTTATTGCTTCTATGTGCTTTTTTGTTCCATATCCTTTGTTATGAGCAAAGTCATATTCTGGATGTTCTTTATCAAGTTCATACATCATTCTATCTCTTGTGACTTTTGCTATTATTGACGCAGCTGCAATACTTTGACTTTTAGCATCGCCCTTTATAATTGATGTACTTGGAATATCAATATCTAATTTAACTGCATCTATTAAAACATGTTCTGGTTTAACACTTAAATTATTTAATGCTTCTTTCATAGCTTTTTTAGTTGCTTCTAATATGTTAATTTCATCTATTACTTCACTAGAAGACATACCAATACCAACACTAACTGCATTTTCCATAATTACATCGTATAACATTTCTCTTTTTTTCTCTGTTACTTTTTTTGAATCGTTTATTCTTTCATCATAAAAATCAGCTGGTAAGATTACTGCAGCTGTAACTACTGGACCAACTAATGGCCCTCTTCCTACTTCATCTACTCCAGCTATATATTTTATTCCTTTATTATATAATTCGTTTTCGTATTCTTTCATAATCACCACATATGAATTATATCACATTTCAAGAAAAAAGACTGTTTTAAACAGTCTAATTTAATATTATAAACATTCTACGTATGTATCATTTAAACATCTTACACAGCATAAGCAGTTGCAATCCATAGTAAATATTGAATCAGTACTTACATATGGATAAAGTGATGTCGTATCTGGGTTTTGCGCTAGAACTCTAAATGTACAACAGCAACCATCTATTTTTTCTACTCTAAAAACATTACTTGTTGTTTCTGTATCTGTTCTACTTACTGGCATACTCCAAGGTGTTCCATTACTTCCACATGCATAAAGCATAATTGGTCTAGTATTACAGATAACACAGTTGCTTCCACCACCTAATGCAGGTCTATCACATGAAAGCAAACAATTATCTGGGCAAGCATTAGATTGTAATACATTTATAACTTTTAATATTTCCATGATACAATTATCACAACAATTATTATCGTTGTTATTATTATTACACATATAATCCACTCCTTTATATCTACTAATAGGTTATGAATTATATTAAATTTTGTTTACATTATTTATCTAATTATTTGCTTAAACTAAGTCTTGCTGATTTAAATTTCTTTCCTTTGATACAATCTATTACTGAAGATAAACTAATATTAGTTAATTCTGTTTCACTTACTGTATCTAAAATTAAACCTTCTTTAGCTAGTTCATTTAAACAAACATGAGCTGTTAATAATAAATCTTTAAAGTGACTTTCTTCTAAATCTTCTTCAGTTAAATCATATTTTTTAATAACTGCGATGTACATCATTACAAAACTTTTTGTTATGCTTCTTTGTTCACTTGCACTATAGTCTGTATTTTGTCTAAGGAATAAATCAAATAAGCTGTTTATCCAATTTAAATCTATATCAAAATCTTCTTTTCTTCCTATAGAATTGATGCATGATGCTGCTTTAATTTTTAAAAATGCATTAAAGTCATCATATCCTTTACTTATAGATAGTAATTCTACTCTATCACTAATTTCTAATAGTTTTCTTAAATATTCTTCATCACTTATTTTATTACTTGATAAGTTAGTTAACTCTGAATTAATAGTATCTATCATTTGATTAGGTTTTAATAATGATAATTTATATTCTATTTGTTCTAATAAAGTCATTACTTTTTCTCTTAATTCTTTTTCTTCTTCATCTTGTTCTACTATAGCTATGTTTTTTGCAAATGAATTATTTTCATATAGTTCTTTTATCTTTGATTCTGAAATACTTCTCACGTATTCTTCTACTTCCTCAATTGATGCTGGACTACAAAGAAAAATTCCTAGATTTAAAGCATGAAAACTTTCATGTGTAAAATTCTGTTTAATAATTAGAAGGACACTATTTTTAGTAACTAACTCAGGTTTAGTAAAATAGTATCTATTTTCTACATTACATTCTTCTAATAATGGAAATAATAATCCTGTAGTTATTTCTCTAGCATAAACATTTCCTTCGGTATCAACCACTTTTTCAAAGAATATTTTTCTTTCATAAGTATATGAACGACAAATTGATAACATTACTTTTGGATCTTTATAGGCTTCGTCTAAACACTTTATTGCTCCTGTGTTGTAACATTCTTTTTGATATCCTGAAACTTCTAAAGATCCGATATAATCTCTTAAGGCATTTGAATTAGAGAT
This sequence comes from uncultured Mycoplasmatota bacterium, assembly GCA_900556025.1. The sequence continues at coordinate 3,306 of USNG01000044.1, read as the reverse complement.
TCTTCTTAAATATGTCCAAGCTTGTGAATTAATATTATCTAGGTAGTATCTTGTAATTGTTTGACTTGGATTTGCCATTTTTTTAATAAGAGCTGCATCACCACAATATATTTTCTTCATAATAATCACCTTTGCAGTTTATTTTAGCATAAAAAAAGAACTATTACTAGTTCTCATAAACACTAACTTGTTTTTTATCTTTTCCTTTTCTTTCAAACTTAACATTTCCACTAACTTTAGCATATAAAGTATGATCTTTTCCCATACCAACGTTTGTTCCAGGATAAATTTTAGTTCCTCTTTGACGATAAATAATAGCTCCAGCTTTAGCTGTTTGACCATCAGATAATTTAGCTCCTAATCTACGACCAGCTGAATCTCTACCGTTTTTAGTAGAACCAACACCTTTTTTAGATGCGAATAATTGTATATTAAAATTCATTTTATTCATGGTTTTCCTCCTTAATATTAATATTTTTATCATAATTATTTCTTAGTTCATAAATCATATTCACTAAGTTATTAAGTAAGCTATTTGTTATATTATCTTTCTTAATATTAATAATTTCTAAATTATTTGTATCAGTATAACTAATAGCGTCTTTGTCAATTTCAAGTATTGCATTTATAGTTGTAATTATCATTGTACTAAATGATGCACATACTATATCTTTTCCATAATCATCATAACCTGCATGACCATGACATTTAATACTTTCGATTAACCCATTATTTCTTTTGATATTTACTTTTATCATTACTTATTAATTGATTTAATTAGTATCTTAGTATAAGGTTGTCTATGTCCTTGAGTTTTTCTATATTTTTTCTTTGGTTTATATTTGAAAACTAGGATTTTCTTTTGTTTGCCATGTTTTAAAACTTTAGCAACAACCTTTGCTCCTTTAACAGTAGGAGTTCCTACTTTACCATCAACAAATAAAACTTCATCAAAAACAACTTCACTATCTACTTCGTTATCTAGTTTTTCAACATATAATTCTTGGCCTTCTTCAACCATATATTGTTTTCCACCAGTTACAAAAATTGCTTTCATTTACTTTTCCTCCTTCAATAAGACTCGCTTTTGAGGTAATTCATTATAAATATTTCTAACCTCTTCAACGCGGTTGTAGAGAAAGATTTCTACAAACATCAGTATTTTAGCATATTTACTTGGTTCTGTCAAATAATTTAGATAAATATTTTTTCTCTAAGCAATTATTTATGATGTGATAATAATCTCTTTTAAAATTATTTGTGTTTTTTACTCTTTTTATCTTATCAAAATTATAGTTATTTAAATATCTTTCTAATATAAATTTATTTTGTTTGTATTTTAAATTTTTTATTTCTATTATAATACATTTGAATAAGAAGATAGTCAAAATAAATGCAAATAACGTTTTCTTAGTAATTATAAAAACTATAGTAAATAATACTGATATCATTAAAGAAATTATATTAGATATTTTATATGGCATTATTTTATTTAGCAATATATTTAATAGTTTTCCTCCATCTAATGGTAGTATTGGCATGAAATTAAAAGAAATTAATAAATAATTTATATTCATTAATAAATAAAATACATGATTGGTTATGAAACCATTAAAATAAAATGTTTTTATCATAAAATAAAATATCAATTCAAATGTTATTCCTCCAAGTAAAACAAATAATTCTTTGTTTGAATTAACATTTAAATCTTCATTGTATGTGGTTATTCCTCCAAAAGGATATATAGTTATTTTGTCATATTTAAAATCTATCAAAATCGAAAAAAATAAATGTCCTGCTTCATGAATTAATATAGTTATGAGAAGTAAAAACAAATACTCAAAATAGCCAGATAAAAAAGATAAGAACAAAAATATATATGTGGTATCATGGATCTTAACCCTCATTTAAATCAACTGGCTTATCATCTTTAAATAAAGCATAATAGTATTCATCACTAGATGTTCCAATAGTTTCACCAGCTTCAATATAATCATATAATTTAATACTTTCTTTAACATTACCATACCATGCGTAATATCCATCGCTTTGTTGTACAATTATAGTGTTATTATAGCCATCTTTTTTACCTATATATGTAACTATTCCACTGCTTTTTAATTTAATCTCTTCATTCTCACCAATTATATATTTTACTCCATCTAAATATTTTTTATGTGTTTTATTTTCTACAAATGATACTTTTGTTGTATTGTCATTTTTAAATACAGTTGTAAAATTATTTATAAGTTTATTCACTTTGCTAAAATCATATGTACTATTTAAAACATCATCTATTATAAAGTTTTTAAATCCAGGTGAATAATTTGATATTGTTACTACAAGCATAATGAAAATAATTATTGTAAATAGTTTACTTAATATTTTCTTTAGTATTTCGTTTTTAGGTTTTTCATTTTTATTATTTTTATATTCTTCGTATGTCATAGTAAATATTATTCCATATTTAATTATTTATTCATAAATTCATAGAAACTATAGTATTGATTATTGCCTATTATTATATGATCTACTACTGGAATGGCCATTATTTTTCCTATTTGCATTAGTGTTTCTGTAACTTTTATATCTTCCTTGCTAGGAGTTGGGTCTCCACTTGGATGATTATGTATAACAATAATGCTATAAGCGCTTTCTAAGAATGCATTTTTAAATACTTCTCTTGGGTGAACACATGATGAATTAATAGTTCCTTTAAATAATAATTTATATGATATTAATTTTGATTTTGTATCTAAATACAATGCATAAAAACATTCTTGATATTCTTCTATAAATATATTTTTAAAATATTCATAAATTTTCTTTGAGGAATTTAAAAGTACTTTTTCTTTTTGTTCTATGTAATATACTCTTTTACCTAATTCTAAAGCTGCTAGTAATTCTATTGCTTTTACTTCGCCTATGCCATTAATTTCAGTTAATTTATTTATTGTAATGTATTTCATTTCTTTTATATTTTTAAAGTTTTTTAATATATGATTAGATAACTCTTTTACTGAATAATTTTTAGTACCAGTTTTTAATATAATGCTTAATAATTCTTCATTAGAAAGACTTTCTTTACCATATTTTAATAGTCTTTCTCTTGGACGTTCACTTAACGGAATGTCTTTAATCATTATTTTTGACATATCTTTCCTTTCTTTCAAATAAAAAGACGAATACTCGTCTTTTACCCTCTATTAATTAGATACGCAAAAACTTTTTAAAACACTACTTTTTTATAATTTTTCTATTTCTTCAATGGTTAATCCTGTTGTATCAGAAATAATTTTAACATCA
>USNG01000043.1 GCA_900556025.1 uncultured Mycoplasmatota bacterium | reverse complement strand
TATTACTGAAATGGACAATTATTTAGAAATGAAAGAACAACTTGAAAAAAATCAAAAAAGCTTAAATAAAGCCAAACAACAATCTGACCTGTTAGATAATGATACAAAAGAAGCAAAAGATATTGTTAATAATTTAAAATTAGCATTTGGCAGAAAAGAAAAATATGTTATAACACAGGAATGTAAAGATAAAATCAATAATTTTATCAACCAAGTAGAAAATACAAATAAAGAATATAAGAATATTCAAAAATTATCAACAACTCTTACCAATGTTGACTCAAATATTAAAGAAAATAATAAGAAAATAAAAATACTTACTGAAAACAATGAGGCATTGGAATTACGAGTTAAAAGTCTTACTGAAAAAAATAAGTTAAAAGATAATGAAATTGACGAATTAAAAGAAGAAAATAATTCTTTATTTGCAGAACTTAATTATTTTAAAAATAAGTTTATAAGACTTATTCAATTTATAAAAAACAGATTATTTAATAGAAAAGATAGAGATAAATATCGTGATTTTTCAAGAGATTTATATGAACATGGTGTTATTGAAGATGATACAATTAAAGAATTAAATGATACTTATAAATTCAGTAAAGAACACGATTCAACCAAAGAAAAAGATGATTATGATATAGAAATTTGATATTTAAATAATATCAATGATACTAAAAAAGATGATTTGTGCAATCATCTTTTGTTTTATTGTTTTGTATAAGAAGACCTACTAATTGTTAAATATTGACCATCTCTTACATTTACTGATGCTCTTCCATTGAAGTTATCATTATCAACTATATCACTTGATCCTACCGGTCCAGTCATTACAGCCCAATAACCACTACCATAACTTTCTAGAACATATTGACCTGCTGGAATATCAACACCAACTTTATAATAACCTCCATCGTGATAATCAGTTTGATTATTTAATATTTCATATATTTGTTTAGCACCAGAAACTTCAAGTTTTTCAAAAGCATTAATGCTTATAAGAACTCCACGAGTTGTCAAATTTCCTGCGGCATGAACTTTCACATATCCAAAACTATCAAAATTTTCATTATCAATTATATTTCCTGCACTGTCTTCCTCTGAATAATATGCTCCACTTCCTGAAAATTTAACAAAAGCATATTCTCCAGCGGGTATATCTCCTTTAATATAATTCCCTGTATCAAAAGCTAATTTTTCATCCATTAAAGCTGTAATTTTTAAAATCATTTTTTCTGATTCAGTTAATTCCTTTTTTTCATCTTTTTTTGTTGTTTGTGATGAACCATTATTAGATGGTGTATAATTATTATTTACATTATTATCAGTAGGTATAACTGCAAATAATACTATAAATAAAATAATTGGTAATACTATTTGAGTTGTTCTAAATGCTTTATTGCTCTGTATAAACTTATATATAAATTTTCTATATACAAATGGCATTAATGATACAGCAAATAATAGTTCAATAATTCCATACCAATTACCATTAACTAAATTAGATAAACTACCTAAAATAAATATTGCTCCAATAATATATCTAACAATATCTAAAAATCGTCCTTTGTTTTTTTGTTTATGTTTTATCTCATCCACAACTTTGCCTTCATCAACACTTTCACCACAACTTGGACAAAAACTTTTTCCACTTTCAAGTTTTTCCCCACATTTACTACAAAACTTCTTTTCCATACTCTCACTCCTTCTTAATTTTCAATCGATAGATACCACTTGTAATATACCTATATAATAAAATTATATCAAAGTATTAGAGAATTGTATATAATTTTAGGACAAAAAGTTTACTTATTTATTTTTAGGTTTGTGGCACAATATTATTAGGGTGATGCAAATGATTGAAAAGTACGATAACTTTAATCCTGAATTTAAAGCAATTATTTGCAATAACATTAAAGTATATAGAAAAGAAAAAGGTGTTAGACTTATGAATTTGGCTGAAATTTTAGATGTTTCACCAGAGTATTTAAAAAGAATAGAATCACCAAACGATACAAAGAAGAACTGCTCGTTGGCACTTCTTTACAAAATATCTATAATATTAGATAAAAAATTAGATGATTTTTTAATAGATAATAGAAATAAAAAATAGCTAAAATGCTATTTTTTATTTGTTTTTATACGTTTTTATACATTTTTTCAGCATTCCATTGTAAAAAACAATAATATAATGTATAATAAACGATAGTTCTAAAGGTGCTCACGGATCTAATCAATCCAAAGCCCCAAATTTGGTCAAGAAATTGACGAGAAGATTTTATCTTCGCACTCTTTTTAAATGGCACTAGATAAAAAAGCTTTCATTCTCATAAAAATAGTGAAATGTAAAGTAATATTTATACTAAGTAATGTTTATAAGAGAATTATCGCTCTATGTTTATTAAATAAATATGGGGCAGGAAATTGTTAATTATTGTAATTAAGTGTCTAGCACAATATCTCCGATAATTATAAGATATGGGGCACACTGAAACTTTAGTCGCGAATAAAGTTGATGTGCTAATAATTATGAAAGGAGGTATACTTATGGTATCCAAAATGATTAAATTCGTTAAACAACGTAAAAACGAATTATTGGTTATTCTATCTTTAGGACTGACATTTAATTTTAGTGTTAGTTTTAATTGTAATGGTGAAATTAATATCAACTTTAAAACTTTAGTATTTGTTTATTCAGGGTACCAAGTATTAAAACAAATCGCTAAAGTTATTACGAAAAAAAGCACTAATAATTAACAATTATTTTTGTAAGCATATTAGTTTTAATATATTTACAAAAGTAATTGTTTTTTTATGAAGGAGGTTTATTTATGAATTATAGTAAAAGTCCTTTATTTGGATTAACTAGAAAAAGAGATTTGAATAATTTGATTAAAGTAAAAACTAAAAATAATAATAAATATAATTTGCAGTATAAACCTTATATTGAAAAAAAGCCTAAAAAAAGATTGATAGAAGCTCCCAAATATAATATTAAAATGGTACAAAAGAAAATTAAAAGATATCTTGATTGTATAGATTATCCAAACAATGTATTTTCAGGAATAAAGGGCAGATCTTATATTGATAATGCTTATTTTCATATAAAATCAAACTATTTTTTAAAAATGGATATGAGTAAATTTTTTCCAAATACCAGTAGAGAAAAAATATTTAATTTTTATAATAAAAAAATGAAAATCGCTACTGATGTTGCTGCAATATTAACTGACTTATCAAGCGTTGATATAACTAACATGATGTCCAGCGAAATAAGAGAATTTATCAACGAAAAAGGAATCAAATATACAAATCATTTACCTTCAGGTTCTCCAATCAGTAGTATTTTATCCTATCTAACAAATATAGATATGTTTGATGAGTTAAATGAATTAGCTAAAAACAATGATTGCATCGTTTCCTTTTATGTAGATGACATAATATTTTCAAGTAAAAATAAGATTTCTAGAACCTTACTAAAAAAAGCAGAAAAAATTATTAATAAACATGGACAAATAGTAAATAAAGATAAAACTAAAACCTATATAACTGATGATTATAAAAAAATAACTGGTTGTGTTATTAAAAATTATCAATTAATTATTCCAAATAAAACTAGATATAAGATTGCAAAAATATTAAGGCAAGAAAATTATACTGATAAAGAAATTAATAGTATTCTAGGATTAATCAACAATGCGCATTTATTTGATAAAAATAAATATAATGATTTACAACAAAAAATAAAAAATAAATGTTTAAAAACCAAAAAAGTATGCTAAAATATTATTAGTGATTGATATTTATGTATCAATTCGTATATTGGAAAAAGTTGTAGATACCTACGACGTTGGCTCCATTTGAAACCAACTTACGGACTGTAAAAAGTTTGTAAGTTTTTATTTTATATAAAATTTAAAAAGTTCTCTTTCTAGAAAGGAGGACTTTTTTCGTGCTTGATTTTAAAGTAATTGAAAAACTAAAACCTAATAAAGGATTAACCGACATCTTAAAAGATTTTAAATATAAGGTTATATTAGGACAAACAAAAACTATCTTGCACACTAACCTACAAGTAGTAATACCTACTGAATACCAGATTACATATCCTACTACTCTTACAATCCTTGAATACAAAGTTAATGAAATATCAAATAAGCCTTTTTATATTAAAGAACATAATCAAAAGTACAATATTAAAGAAATTACACAATTTTTGAAAAAGTTTTAATTTTAGACTATACATTTTGCTTATTTGTGAGGAAACATATGAGAAATATTTTAATATTTCTCGAAATTTAATGAAAGGAGGAAAACTATGAGAAGTGGTATTTATGTAAGAGTATCAACTCATACTCTTAAAAGTGAGAAAAAATTTTAAAAATAGATTTGAAATTATATTTAAAGAATGAACTTCTATTTTATACATTTAACTTATTTATCCTTATTTTTTTCAAATACTTATCCATTTATATTCTCCTATCAACTTAATTTTTTTAAGTTGATAAAGAAGTGGTCCTCTAATAATAAAATGAATAATTTTTTTCAAAAGAAAAAAGATGTCAAAAATATCCCATAAACGAATATCCTTGACATTCTCTTTTATATCAACAACAATTAAAGATAGATAGCATCCTTTTACATTCATACCATCACCATTTAAGCAATGAAATTACTACCGTTAGTAATTAGAATGATACTTCTTATCCATATTACTTGTTATATATAGAATGAATAATCTTATGTTTTATTCTGATGCATCATAAATATTATAACTTTTATCATTGTTTTTTTACATTATTTGCCACTTTCTAAAAAAATAAGCAATAACTAAATTAGTTACTGCTTATAAATGTTTTTCTGTTTTTTTATTATTATATTTTTTTACTATGCACATCACCTTCTTTCATCATTCTTCATATCTAACTTCATTCATATAGTTAAATCCACTTAAGAAATAATCGTCTTGATATTCTCTTACTCTATTTTCCATAATATCATTTATAGGTATAAGCGTTAAATCTTTTAGTACTACATATTTATATGTAAAAGTTAATACTTCATCATAATATTTAGTTAACATATTAATTTTTACTGTAGTAATAACTGTTTTATTTAAATCAGTATCAAAATAACTCATTAATTCATAAAAACCTTTATCTGTTTTTACTATTCTTTCATTATATATTCTAATTACTTTTTCACTTTCATAATTACCACTTACTTTTTCAATATCAGGATATTTTGCATTAGTATATACAATAGCATATAATTGATTATCCTTAAAATAAGCATAATTAGACATAAAATCATAATCAGTTTTCTTACCTAAATATGTAGTAGAATAATTCCATTTTAAATAATCACTCAAATTATAATTAGCATTTAAAAACATATCATAACTATTTCTGACCTTATTATCAATATTATCGTCATGTAAAGTATACAATATATCATTATAATCATAAAACTTAATATCTGCTCCTCCATCTGGAGTAACATTCATAACTTTAATATTACTAGGAACATCAAATACCTTTTTATAAGAAAATTCTCCATTATCTAATTTAGTATAATCATATATATAAATACTATTATTACTAATAAAAGCATAATCTCTAAAACAAGTATCTTCATTTAATACTTCAGCATTAGTAATTTTTTTATAATAATTTTCATCCTTATTATTTTTCTTTATCACTTCACTTAATAAAGTATTAGATTTATTATTAGAATTATTTCCTTTATTGTTATCTTTTTTATTGCCAAACAATACAATACATAAAATAACTATCACTAAAACTACTATACCAGAAATAATATATATTAATTTTTTATTCTTCATATTAACCTCTATTTTTCAATGTATCCTACTACTTTATCAGTATACATATCATCAGTAATACTTTTATATCTCTTACCGCTATAATCATCAGTAAAACCATTATAAGCCTTATATACTTCATTAGTTTCAGTATCATATACTCTTTCATATCCCAAAGTAGCATCACTTTGTTTTTGACTCATAATATCATAACTCTTATTTCTCTTTTCCCAAGAATCCATAATACCATCAGTTATTTGATTACCAACATTTCTAATATTTTGAAAATTTTTCATAACTGCATCTTGCTGGTTGTTAAAGCCATTTACAAAAGTATCAGTAAATTCTAGCGAAGAAGCAACAGTACTTAAAGTATCTTCCCAATTTATAAAATCATCCTTTGGAGCAGTATAAAATATTGCATCATATACACTTAGAAAATAAATATCTATTTGTTTAGTAGAAAGAAAATCCTCAGATACATAATAAGGACCAGCATCATATACATATGCAGTAAATAATCCTTCAGCATCTTTTCCCTCGGCATCCTTAAATGACGCCCTTAAAACATCTCCTCCAAGTACTCCTTTTCCTATATTTTCAATAACAGTAAAATCAGTTAAAGTAGGAAAAGTAAATGTAGCATTATTATTTAAAGTTCCTAAATCATTAAATATTTTATAAAATCCTTCCGTAGTTTTATCTTCAATTACTGATGCTTTAGCAAAAATATCATTTGGATAAAACTTTTGTTGCCATCTTTTAGCTTCTTCTGACTTATTATATCCTTCTGTTTTTAAATTAATAAAAAATTGATATGTAGGTCTTTCAGGATTATATACCTTAATAGTATAATGAATATAATCTCCTAAAACATCTACTTTCCATCCCTTAGGTTTCTTAATCTTAAATTCATTAGTACTATAATCCTCTAAAACAATATTCTTAATTTCACTATCAACTATCTTAACCTTTCTATCAGGATTAGATAAACTCATAATAACCACTCCTAATATAATAACTACTAAGCCAATACCACCATATAAAAAATATTTCTTTTTCATTATTCCTCCTATCTAAATATAGTATAATATATAATTAAAAATAAAGCAACACAACAAAGAAAAAAAGCAAGAAATTTCTCTTGTTTTTTTTACATTTTAACTTCTTTTATTCTTGTAGAAATATATTCCTATTCCACTTAAACAGATAACAGAAACAAATGCTAAAATAACACTGTTAATAATATTATCACCAGTTTGTGGATTATTAACACTCTTTACACCTAAAGTATAAATACTAAAATGGTCAGTATTAAATATTGCATAACCATCCTTAACAGTAACTTCATACTCTGTTACTTTACCATTATCATCAACATAATATGCTACTAAATTCTTATTTTTATATTCATCTTTAATAGGAATTCTTACTTCAAAACTACCATTAACTAATTTAGATACATAATTATCTAATGACTTAGAAAATAATTTTAAATCATACATTTCACTATCAGTAAGTTTTAAAATATCTAATATTTTCTTATAAGTTTCACCATCAGTAATCTTATGAACATTTACTAATGCATCATATGGAATAGTTTTATTACTACTAGAAATACTAACATCAGTTAATATATCTGAAGTTCTATAAGTAGTTTCTATCATTTTACTACTATCAGATCTAATTAAAGTATAATATGTATTATCTCCAATAATAACCTTATAAATATGTTCATTTTCTTTTAGTATATCAGATACCATACTTCTCATTTCATCTTTTAACTGATTAGCAATTTCTTCTTTTGTTTTAGCAACATAACCTGGAAGATTTTTCATACTTTCATTATATTCATACATTTCATCAATAATATCTTGATTATCTAAAACATAACTATCTAAAAATTCTTCCAAATTACCAGTATCAACTAATTTAACTTTATCTTTACCAAAATAATTATCTATTCTAGTTTGAGCACTTTTCATTAAATCATTACTATCAGTATTATCTTCAACATAAATAATGTTATTACCATCTACTTCAACAAAATCTGCCATAAAGTATATAGTATCATTATAAATAAATTTAAGAATACCTGCTTCAACTGTATTAAATGAACTATTATCTCCTGCTCTAACATCAAATGAGAAATTTTCAAAATTCTTATAACCTAATGTACTCATTAAATCATTTGAATAATATAATATAGATCCACCATTTAACCAATAACTAATTATCTCTAAATCACTAACATTATATACTCTTTCTTCTAATTTACTAACAATACTATCTACTACTTTTTTAGTATTCTTATCATAAATATAATTAATAGTAACATTAGGATAATAATTACCAGAAAAATCAGTTGCACTACATTTAGTATAAGTTTCATTACAATTTTGAATACTTATATCATTATTAATTTCAATATCTTCAAAGATAGCAAAATAATTATTATCATCAGGTTCAATAGACTTAACATCAAATACCTTTTCAGTAGTAATAGCGTTCTTTAAAACAAGAATATTATTACTTAAATCATAAGAACTTAATAACTTATCATTTTCCAAAACAGTATTGTTTTGATTACCCAAAGTTAAATATTGATTCTCTACTTCAATTCCATATTTTTCTTTAATTAAGTTTTTAACATCTAATATAGTAGCACTATCTGAAACACTATAATCATTACTTATTTGATTTTTATAAGTAACTCTTAAAGTTATATCAGCATAAGTTCTACTAACTCCTAAAACTAAAAACATAACAATTGCAATAAAAAACATTTTAATTACTTTCTTCATTCTTCCACTCCTTTCTATTTTAATAATAATACACATTTTAAATATTTCAAAGTACTTTTTATATAATTAACACTTTTACATATTAAGAATATAATAAAATGATTAAGGAGGTTATATGAAAAAATTTTTAACTATTGTAATTATACTTTTATTAGCAGTTATAATTACAGTATTTACTATTAGTAAAAAAGATAAAGAGGACAATAATTTAACACAAATTACATTGGCCGAAGTCGCACACACAATATTTTATGCTCCACAATATTTAGCAATAAATAATGGTTATTTTGAAGAAGAAGGATTAAAAATTAATTTAATCTTAACAAGTGGCGCAGATGCCGTAATGTCTGCAGTATTATCAGGAGATGCTGATATTGGTTTCTCAGGAACCGAAGCAACAATATATGTTTATAATGGTGGTGAAAAAGACTACATAAAAACATTCGCAGGGCTTACCCAAAAAGATGGATCATTTTTAGTATCAAGAAAAAAATATGACAATTTTACTCTTGAAGATTTAAAAGGAAAAACAATAATCGGTGGTAGAATTGGCGGTATGCCAGAAATGACTTTTGAATGGGCATTAAGACAAAATAATATTGATCCAAAGAAAGATGTTAATATAGATACATCAATTGCCTTTTCTGCTATGGAAGGTGCTTTTATCGGAGGAACAGGTGACTTTGTAACCTTATTTGAACCAAATGCCCTATCCGTAGAAAAAAATGGTTATGGTTATGTAGTTGCATACATCGGAGAACTCGGAGGTAATGTTCCATATACAGCATATAACGCAAGAACAAGTTATATTGAAAACAATAAAGATATAATTAAAAAATTTACTAAAGCAATTAATAAAGGATTAGAATTTGTAAAAAATAATTCCGAAGAAAAAATTGCCGAATGTATTATAGATTTCTTCCCAGATACCTCAATGAATGATTTAATTAAAATAGTAAAAAGATATAAAGATGGTAACGTATGGAAAGAAAATATAACTATTAATGAAGAAGAATTTAAACATATCCAAGATATTATGAAAGCATCTAATGAATTAGATAATTATGTAGAATATAATAAATTAATATTTAATGAATTCTTCAAAGATTATGAATAAAATACTTGAAATAAAGAATCTAAGTAAAAACTATTTATCCAAAGAAGGTATAGTTAATGCAATAAAAGATATCTCATTCGAAGTATATGAAAAAGATTTTATTGCCATTGTCGGACCTTCTGGATGTGGAAAATCTACATTATTATCAATTCTAGCAAATCTTGAAAACAAAACATCAGGATTAATAAAATATAATAATAAAGATATAAAAATAGGTTACATGTTTCAACAAGATTGTCTCTTTGATCATTTAACAATATTAGAAAATTGTCTCTTAGGATTAAAAATAAGAGGCAAAATAAACAAACATGATAAATCATATGTAATTAACTTACTAAATACTTATGGATTAAAAGAATTTATAAATAAATATCCAAAAAACTTATCCGGTGGTATGCGACAAAGAGTAGCATTAATTAGAACATTAGCAATAAAACCAGATATAATATTACTAGATGAACCATTTAGTGCACTAGATGCACAATCAAGATTAATTGTCTCAGATGATGTCTATAAAATAATAAAAAAAGAAAATAAAACTGCAATAATGGTAACACACAATATCTCTGAATCAATAACAATGGCAAATAAAGTAATTATCTTATCTGATAGACCTTCAACAATAAAAAAAATAATAGATATAAATTTAACTAATAAAACTTCCCCAATAAATAATAGAAAATGTATTGAATTTGATAAATATTATGATGAAATATGGAAAGAAATTGATTTCAATGTCTAATGAATATAAAAAGTATTTAAAAAAGATTAAACTAAATAAAATTTTAGTTAAAATATCTCAATTATTAATATTAATTCTATTTATATTTATTTGGGAATATTTAGCTAAAAAAGAAATAATCAATACATTTATCTATTCATCACCATCAAGAATAGTAAAAACAATAATAAATCTACATAAAACAAATAATTTATATCATCATATTTGGATAACTTTATATGAAACATTAATAAGTTTCTCATTAGGTACATTCTTGGGAATTATAATTGCAACAATATTATGGTATAGTAAATTCTTATACAAAGTAATAGACCCATATCTTACAATAATAAATAGTTTACCAAAAGTAAGTTTAGGACCTATTATTATAATAATTTTTGGAGCAAATATAAATTCCATAATAATTATGGCATTACTAATATCTGTTATAATAACCACAATAACTGTTTATAATGGTTTTAGTGAAACAGATACAAATAAAATAAATTTATTAAAATCATTTAAAGCAACAAAAACACAAATATATAAGTATTTAATATTACCTAATAGTTATTCAACAATAATAAGTAGTCTTAAAGTTAATATATCCATGTCACTAATAGGTGTAATCATGGGTGAATTACTCGTAAGTAAAGAAGGAATTGGATATTTAATAATGTATGGTTCACAAGTATTTAATTTAAATCTTGTAATAAGTGGCATAATAATCTTAATGATAGTATCATATCTTATGTATTTAATTGTTAGTTATATAGAAAAAATACTAATTAAAAACTAGTATTTTTTTAAATTATTCAAGATAATTATCCGGATTTACTACAACTCTTTCACTAAGTAATTCATCCTTAAATATTTCCATAAATTTAACTAATTGTTTCTTTATAACATCAGGATATACAGCTTTACTAAATCTGATTGCATCATATATATTCTTAAATCCAACTTCTTTTTTATTTTCATATATTGCATTAGAAAAAGCTTGTCTTAATAATACTAAAGCAACATCAGGATATCTAGATGCATTTTCATATACTCTATTATATTCCTTAGTAGTTTCCACAATAAATTTCATAATATTTTCTTTAATAAAATCAGTATAAGGTAATATAACACCAGTTTGTTTCTCTATCTTAGGTAATGTTTGCAATAATATTTGTACACACATTTCTTCAGTAGGTTCAGAAACATCAACTTTTTCAAATCTTCTTAAAAAAGCTTTATCTCTAAGAATGTATCTATTATACTCATCAGTAGTAGTAGCACCAAT
>USNG01000042.1 GCA_900556025.1 uncultured Mycoplasmatota bacterium | reverse complement strand
AAAAAGACAAATTTCTTTGTCTCTTCATTAATTAAATACGCAATAACTTTTTAAAGCACTACTTTTACAATAAAAAAGTTACTTTTTCAAGTAACTAATTTTTCTTGCTTATCTTTTCTACTAATTTTGTAGGATCGATGCTTGCACTTTTAAATGCATCAAGTACTTCAACTGGCACACAGAATATTATAGTATTTGATTGATCACTACTTATATCATTAATAGTAGATAATGTTCTTAAATGTAATGCTCCAGGAGTTGATGCCATAGTAGTAGCAGCTTGAGCCAAATTCTTAGCAGCTTCAACTTCTCCAGAAGCCTTAGTTATAACAGCTGCTTTCTCACGTTCAGCTTCTGCAGCTTTAGCTAAAACTCTCTTCATTTCTTCTGGTAAACTAATATCTTTTAATTCTACATTTTCAACTTTAATTCCCCAAGGATCAGTAGCTTCATCTATAATTTTACAAATAGATTCACTTAATTTTTCACGTTCAGTTAAAAGTTCATCTAAAGATACACTTCCAACAACATTTCTCATAGTAGTTTGAGCAAGTTGACTAACAGCATAATAAAAATTTTCTACTTCTAATAATGCTTTAGAAGCATCAAAAATCTTATAATAAATAACAGCATTTATTC
Organism: uncultured Mycoplasmatota bacterium; assembly: GCA_900556025.1. Next base: position 11,208 of record USNG01000042.1, on the reverse strand, counting down.
TAACTGATACATTATCTTTAGTAATCGCATCTTGCTCAGGTACATCAACTGCTTTTGTTCTAATATCAATTTTCTTATAAGATTCGAATATTGGTATAATTATTCTCCAACCTGGTTCTAATATCTTAGTAAATTTACCTTTACAGAATTTAACTCCTCTCTCATATTCATTAATTTGTACAATACTTCTTAATAATACAATTCCAATTATTATTAAGACAACAATTAAAAATGGTCCCATAAATAGTCTCCCTTCTTCTACTTAAATTATACTATAAATAAAAAGAATAATACAAGAATTATTCTTTACAATCACTATGAACTTCGTATTCATTCATAAATAAGCCTCTAAACATTGTAACATTATCTATACAATATTTATCTATATTAGGATTTTCCTTAATATATCTATCTTTTAATAAATCATCTACAGTAATAATTACTGAATCACTTATTTTAGGTTTAATATTATAATCTCTAACATATCTCTTAGTAGCACTCTTCAAATCTCTTTCAAGTCTCAAATATGTTGTATCTTTAAGACTATTCCCAATAAATAATAAAGCAGATATAAATAATACAACTATACTGCCTTGTATAATCATTATCTTTTTACTCATAATCTTCACTATACCCAGAAGTTCTATATCTAGAGCAAGATATATATGACACTATATTATCATTTGGTAAAACTTTAGCATATCCTACACATTTCTTATCTCTACTATCAGTTAAAGTAGACAAATAGCCATTATTATATAATGTTGATGTTTTAACTATTAATATATCACTTACTCCATAAGGATATTTCTCTTTAACATATTTTCTTGCTGCATTAGATAATTTATTTTCAAGTGCACTATAATCAAAATTTGTTTTCATATTAGTATTCATTGGTGCATTAGGATTTTCTCCTAATAATCCAAATTGATATAAGCCAACTGTAGATATAATTAAACAAATAACACACAATAAAATAAATGCAAGCTCTGCTCTAAGTCCCCAACCATGTTTATTCATACTCTTCACCTTTTTCTAAATAAATTATACCATATAATCTATAATATTTCTTCTATTCTTTCTTTTAAATCACTAAACTTAATAATTTCTCTAATCTTGTTATTTTTTTCATAAATATTTAAACACTTTTCATATTCAATTAGTTTATCTTCTATTTGCTTAATATATTTTCCAACATAACTTCTACTAATATTATTATTATCAGCTATTTCTTTCAAATTCAAATCTTCAAAATAATAATTTTCGAAATATTCTCTTTCTCTTTGAGATAAAAGTTTATTATATATCTCATATAAACTTGTTATATATTCTCTTTCTTCCATTAGAACTCCTTAAATAATCCATAAATATATTTTTCTATATCAAATGGTATCATATCATCTTCTTTTTCACCAAGTCCTACAAATTTAACAGGAATATCTACAAGTTCTTTTATAGCAAGTACTATTCCACCTTTAGCAGTACCATCTAATTTAGTTAATACTATTCCAGTAATATTAGTTATTTCTTTAAAACTTTTAGCTTGACTAATTCCATTTTGTCCTGTAGTTGCATCTATTACTAATAATGTTTCAACTGGATTACCTGGAACTATTTCTCCAATAACTCTATTCATTTTTTCTAATTCTTTCATTAAATTAGATTTATTTTGAAGTCTTCCAGCAGTATCAACAAGAACAACATCATAGTTTTCTTCTTTTGCTTTATTTAATCCATCATATATAACCGCAGATGGATCTGTTCTATCATCACCATAAAAACCAACATTAAGTCTTGATGCCCATTCTTCTAATTGATTAACTGCTCCTGCTCTAAATGTATCTCCAGCTATTAACAAAACTTTCTTTCCATCTTTTTTTAATTTATTAGCAATCTTAGCAATACTTGTAGTTTTACCAACACCATTAACACCAACAAATAATATAACATTTAATTCATCATTTTTAATATTTAACTTAGAAGATAATATATCATTACCTACATAAATCATAAATAATTCATCAACAATAACTTCTTTTAAATATTCAAAATCTTCAATATGTTCTTCTTTAACACGTTTTCTAAGTCTATTAACAAAATCCATTACTGTATTAACACCAATATCAGCAGTAATTAATATTTCTTCTAATTCATCATAAAAATCTTCACTTATTTTAGTATATTTAATTCCTAAAATACTTAATTTATTTACAAAATTATCTCTAGATTTAGATAACCCATCTACATATTTCTCTGTTTCTTTCAATTCTTCTTTTTGTTCTTTAGTAACTTTAATTTCATTATTATCTAAACTTTCTTTTACTTCTTCTTGTTTACTAAAAACGCTTTTTAATTTACTAAATAGTCCCATAATATAACCTCTCTTTAATAATTATTTTATCATCTTTTTATTTAATATTCTACTAAAACATATGCCTATAAAAGAACCACAACCATCTATTATAGTATCTCTAAATTCCATACTTCTACCTGGTATAAAAAATTGATGAAATTCATCACTTACCGCATATAAATAACATATCAATAAAGAATAAATAACTATATTATTAACTTTAAATTCTTTAAGCAATAAATATACTAATATTCCAAGTACAAAATATACAAAAAAATGAGCAGCTTTTCTAACAATAAATGTATTATTAGAAATAATCAATTCCATTTTTTCATCACTAATATCTTTACTTCTAAAAACAGATACAATTTTATAAATAAAACTATCACTTAAATTACTAGATTTACTAGCATCTTGATTAGAAAATAAAAATATTATTAACATCCAAACTGCAACTAATATAATTTTAATAATTCTTTTTTTCATATTTAATATTTTAATACATTACATTAAAAAAAGATATAATTAAATATCTTAATTAACAATATCAAACATATTTTTTACTTCATTATACACTTTATCTACTTTATCACGTTTTCCCTCAACTGCTACTACAAGCATTTTAGGTTTAATATAATCATCTATTTCAAATTTAACTTCATCTTTAACAAATACAAATCTTGTTCTTACAATATTAGAAGTTTGTTCAAATCCTAAAACATCTAAAATAGATTTAACATTTTCAATATCTTCTTTTTTTATTTTTAATGGTAAAGATTCTTTTGATATTTTCAAAGTTTCTGTTTCATAACTTTTATTTTTAAAATCAAATAAATAATCTTCATCATTAAAAGTAATTCTTGATATTATATTTCTATTTTTAATATTCTCATATACAATTCTATTTTGTTTTTTATTAAAAATTTCTTTATAATTATTTTCTTTTAAATACATAAAAACTGGTTCTAAAGATTTAACTTTAAAACTATATTCATACTCTTCCATTATTTCTCCAATTTATAAACATCAATAACTTTAAGTTCATAACAACTTTCATCTTTATCATAAATGATACCATCAACTACACTAAACATATGATAATAATCATCTTTACCACAAATAACTACATATTTTCCACTATCTAATTTTAAATCTCTAACGCTTACACCTTTATAAGAATCAACTTTTATGAAACCACTATCATCTAAATATTTTAAAAATACTTTTTCATCTCTATAATCTTCACAATTTAATTTCTTAGTTAAATTATTTAATTCATTTTTAACTTCAAAATAATCTTTTTCAAGTATTTTTGTTAATGATCTTAAAATACAATTTCCTTTCTCTATAACTGGATTAAAAATACAAACTCTCATATCTACTCCTTATAATATTTAATAGTAAAAATAGTTTTATCATTTTCTTTAGAACTTACACTTATTTTACCATTATTCTTTTCTATAATTGTTTTTGATAAAGATAATCCTATTCCAAAACTATCTTCTAAAGAATTATCTCCTTTATAAAATCTATCAAATATATGTTTTATATCTTTAGAATTTATTCCAATTCCATAATTTATTATTTCTATTTTAGAATATAATTTTTCATCTACAACATTTATTATAATATCTTTATCTTTAAATGAATGTTCTATACTATTCTTAACTATATTAGTAATAGCTTCTACTTGCCAATTAAAGTCACAATAAATATTAAAGTCATTTTTAATATTTAAATCAATCTTAATATTTTTTAAATCACTTAATGTTGATACATTATTCATTACTTTATCCATGATAGATTTAACACTATTATTTTGACTATTATATTTAACAGCATTAACATCAAATCTAGATAATTTAAGTAAAGATTTAATCAAAAAATTTATATTATTTATTTCTCTATTTATATCATTTATAAAATCATTTCTAACGCTATCTTCCATATCAGGATCATCTATTATATTATCAAGCATTACACTTATAGAAGTAAGTGGCGTTTTTAATTGATGTGATATATCTTCAATTGATTTTTTTATATTATTTTTATCATTATTAGAATTATATGCTTCTTCTTTTAACATAACAGTTGTTTTATATATTTCATTTTTTAATATTGATAAATCATCTTCAGTATTATTATCAATATCTATCATATAATTCTTTCTATTAATTTGTTCTATCAAACTAGTAATTTCTTTTATTTTTTTACTTTGATTTTTCTTACTTATAAAAGATATTAAAGTCAATAAAATTATAAAAACAATCATAAAAATATTATTAATTATTAATCCATTCATATAGTCTTTCTTACTATTTAATATTAAATAATCTTTATCAATATCTATTCCATAATCCTTTAATACATTTACATCACTAGTTTTACCATCTAATATTTCAATAATATCTTCACTATTAACTAAAGGATATTTAAGACTAACTTCATATAAAATATTATTTAAAGTAATATTATATTTCATTCTATTTTTATTATTTAAAGAAATATAAAAAGCATTAAATACAATCATAAAACATATTACTACTAATATATAACTAATTATTATAATTTTACTTTTTTTCATTTTCTATTCTATATCCTATTCCTTTAATAGTAACTATTATATCATTACCTATCTTCTCTCTTATTCTTTTTAAATAAACTGTTATTGTATTATCATTAACATCATTACCAGTTAAATTATAAATATATTCAATTAAATAATTTCTAGTTACTGCTTTATTCAAATTAGAAAATAATAAATATAATATTTTAAGTTCTAAAGAAGTCATATTAACAATTTTATCATCTTTATATACTTGCATTTTGTCCATATCAAATTTAATATTTTTAACTTCTATAATTCTTTTATCTTTAGATAATATTTTATTTATTCTAACCAATAATTCTCTTGTAGAAAATGGTTTAGTTATATAATCATTAGCGCCTATTTCAAGTCCTTTAACAACATCATCTTCATTATCTCTTGCTGTTAAAAATATAGTTGGAATATTTAATTTTTTAATTGTATCTATATATAAATCAAATCCATTCCCATCAGGTAAACTAACATCTAACACTATTAATTGTGGATTATAATTACTGATAATATATTTACTAGAGCTAATAGAATTAGCTATTTCACATTCATACCCATTACTTTTAAAAGCATACTCTAGTCCTTTACAAATACTTTGATTATCTTCAATCAATAATATTTTCATGTTACCTCACTCCTTTAAACACATTATAACAATAAATAAGAGACTAAACTAGTCTCTTATTAAATATTTTCATTTCTTATAGTCTCTATTATATTATTAGATTTAGTTTTATTAACAGAATATTTCATTAATGTAAATATAAGTACAAATACAACACATATACTAATAATTATTCCTTTATATGGTAGAACATATTTTAATTCCATTTGACCTATTAAAACATTATATATAGTATAAGAAATAATAATTCCAATAGGTAATCCAATAAGTAATGATTTAATACAATAGAAGAAACTTTCTAAGAATATCATTCTATTAAATTCATGATTAGTCATACCTACACTCTTAAGCATAGCAAACTCACCTTTTCTAAGCTCAATATTAGTAGTAATAGTATTAAATATATTAGTAACACCAATCAAAGCAATAACAATAATAAATCCATATAAGAATATAGCAATAATTAAATACAAATCATTCATAGATTTAACATTTTTATCAATATTAACCATATTATATTCATCAACATCAACAAGTATTTTATCTATTTCATCTTGTAATAAATCAGGATTATCACAATTAATAAATGCTGTCATACCACTTCTCTTAGGTAAAGTATCCATTAATTCATCACTAATCACTAATATTGGTTCACCATAAAAATTTTCATACGCCATTGGTCTAATATCAGTAATTTTAGCGATTTCTATATTTACATCACTTTCATCTTCATCAATTACAGTTTTACCTTTAATAAAGTCTCCACTCTTAATATCAAGAATTTGATACACTACTTTTTTAGTTTTATCATTTTCTATAAATTGAGCTATATCATTATTAACTAATATTGCTTTATCTTTAACATCATCATAATTAAGGTTTAATTCTTTTATATATCTTTTATATTCTTCTTTTCCAAAACTTAATGTAATCAATATTTTATCATTAACAATATTACTATCATAACTATTATATTTAACAGCATCATTAGTATATTTTAAATTAGTTTCTATCATAGTATTTCTAACAATAGAATAATCTTTTATACCATCCAAACTAGTAATATCTTTTAAATAATTATAATTTTTTTCTTCATCATTTTGATAAACATTTACACTTATATTATAATTATATTCACCAAATTCCATTTTAACTAAAGTAAACGCAGTATTAATAAAATATGATAAAGCTACATATACAGAAACACATATCACAATTGATATAACAGTAGTTCTATATTTCTTCTTATTTCTTTTTATATTTTTATAAGATATTACTCCACCTATTCCAAATAACTTCTTAATAAGTTTTGAAGTTTTTAACTTTTTAGGATTTATTTTAATAGAGCCACTATTTCTAATAGCAGTAATTGGAGATGTTTTAGAAGCTATTTTGGCAGCTTTTCTAGAAGATAAGAATATTGTTACAACACTTAATACTATAGAAAGAACTATAGCTAAAATAGATACTTTATATACTAAAAATCCTTCAACTACCATAGAGTCACCAAGTAAAGCATTAACTATTTTAATAAGAACAAATGAAGCAAATAACCCACAAAATATTCCAAGAGGAATACCAATTATAGATAACAAGAAAGCTTCATAATAAACATTTCTTTTAATTTGTTTACTCGTTGCTCCTACACTAGCAAGCATACCATATTGTTTAATTTTCTCAGTTATTGAAATATTAAAACTATTTTTTATACAAAAAACAGAAGTAAAAATTATAATAGCTATAACTATAATTGCTAAATTAATAATAACTCTCATAGAATCATCACTAAAAGACATAGTTTCAAGTTGAATTAAATGTTCATTAAGTACAAATTCATATTTAGGATTATCAATATCACCTACTAAATTAGAAGTAACACTTTTATAATCTTTTAATGCATCTTTTGTATATTTAACATACACATCATAAAAACCATCATTATCATTTTTAGATTTAAATGTCACAAAAGTATATCCAGGAGCAGTATAATATTCAAAACTTGGTCTTTCAACAATACCAACTATTTTATAAGTTTTTGATTTTGTATTAATTATTTCTTCTGGAGTTTCTTTACTAAATGGATTGCTTTGATTTAAAGCATATCCTTCACTTACTCTATCACCAATTTCTAATGTAATCGTATCACCTATTTCAAAATTAACTCTTCCATTAGTTTTTAAATGTCTTGGAATAACTATTTCACTATCACTTTTTGGAAATTCACCACTCACTAATTGAAGTCTAGTATTTTGAAAAGCAGTCATATTCATTTCCATTACATATGCATAAGGTTTATATTCATTTTTAACACCATTAAGTTTTGCATATCCAATACCACTCGTAACATAATATGATTCAATATTTCTATTATTATCAAGATATTTTAAATCTTCAACTGGAACTTTATCAAGTCTTATATGATAATCTCCTTCTCTAGTTTTTTCATAATTAATCATAGTTTCTCTAAAACTAGATACCATAGAAGAAACCGCTGTAATTAACGCGACACTAAGTATTATTCCAATTATTGTGACAATACTTCTTTTTTTATTTAAAATTAAATTTTTATATGTTAATTTGTTTAAGAGTTTCATAATTATGCCTCCTTAACAATTTTTCCATCTTCAATTTTAATTATTCTATCAGCTATCTCAGCTAATTCTAAATTATGAGTAATCATAATAATTGTTTGATTTAATTCTTTATTAGATTTTCTAAGTAATTCTACAATTTCTTCACTAGCCTTAGAATCTAAATTTCCTGTAGGTTCATCAGCTAAAATTATAGATGGCTTTGTTATTAAAGCACGACCTATAGAAGTTCTTTGTTGTTGTCCACCTGATAATTGACTTGGTAAATGATGACGTCTTCTTTCTAATCCTAAAAGAATTAACATTTCATTTAAATCTATTCTATTTACACTTCTTCCATCAAGTTCTAAAGGTAAAGATATATTTTCTTCAACATCTAATATAGGTATTAAATTATAAAATTGATATATTAATCCAATTTGTCTTCTTCTAAATATAGCAAGTTTATCATCATTCATACTAAAAATATCTTTATCATTAATATAAACTTTTCCACTAGTAGGTCTATCTACTCCACCTATTAAATGCAGTAATGTACTTTTACCACTACCTGAAGCACCAACTATAGCCACAAATTCACCTTTCTTAACACTAAAAGATACATTATCTAAAGCAACTACTTTAGTACTATCTTTTCCATAAACTTTTGTTAAATTTTCTACTCTTAAAATTTCCATAGAAACACTTCCCTTTCATCTGTTATAATTATATGACTATATAAGTGACATCAAAGTGACAAAAAAAGCAATTAAATAATTGCTTAAAAAACAGACTTTCTATTATAATCAGTTATATCACTACCTATCTTTTTATATAGATTAGCAACTGTAGTTTTTTTATTTTCTAAAGCTAAAAGTTCATCATTAGTTACACCAATAAATTCAACAAAATCTACTCTTCCATTCGGTGTATCTAAACTAACAAATGTAGTATCAGGAATAGTTATTAAACCAGTTAATTTAGATTTCCTATAAGCATCTATTCCATCTGTTTGACCAGTGTATATATACTCATATATATCAAATATTTCATCTTTAGTAAATGTAATTCTAGCAACTTGCTGTAATATATTACATACACATCTTATTTCAGCTTCAAGATCTTCATATTTATCTTTTTTTAATTTAAAAGTAAATTCCATTCCATAACCACTATATTCATCATCACTAGTTTTCTCAAATAAATCACTTAATCCAAAAGAAACAAAATGATAATATTCATCTGTCTCATATACATTTACTTCTCTAAGTGGAAACTTTCCTCCTGCTTCCCAACTTATCATCGGACCATAATGAATTGGATACAATTGATCAGGATAAGCGTTTTTACATTCTTCTAATATTGCATTAAATCCAACAGGTTCACGTTTTACATTTTCATCTTTTTTATTTTCTTTATTTTTTAATTTATCAATTATTGTCATAATACTTCTCCAGTAATTTTAATCTATATCATATTCCCATCCAGGTTTCCAATCTTTCATCTATATGTTCTTCATAGACTATAAGATGTTTATCTTCACCATCTAAATCACCATAATTACATTCTCTTAATCTTTTATCTTGAATTTTTAATACATTTGGAAAAGCAATATTAGCGCTTTCTATAGCCCTAACTAAATCAGAAGTAAATATTACATCAAAATTTATATCTTTATTTACTTTTCCTAGATTTAGAGCTTGTTCCCTTCCTAAATCATTAAGTTCAACTTGTTTCCAACCAGAACACTTTTTACTAGCATTATCATATGTAGTTCCATGAACAAAATATATTAATTTTGTTTTCATTTTATACCTCACTCACATTGTTTTAAATATTCTTTTATTGCTTCAATCATATCTAAAGAAATTAATTTATTCTTTTCATGATTTGGTATATTCTCTTCTATTTTAGAAATAGCTTCATTCAATTTAAATGATTTAATAGAATAACCTTTATCAATTTCATTTTGAGTATAATTAGTATTTTTTAAATTTACTTCTTTTAATGTTTCAATAACATAATAGTATATCTCACATTTTCTATTCTTACCTTTTTCTGGCCAATCTCTATTTAAATATGATACTTTCATGAATGGTCTTTTAATTTCAGAATCATCTAATTCAATACCGGTTTCTTCTCTAACTTCTCTTTTTAAACAATCATTAAATGATTCATTTCCTTCTAAATGTCCTCCAATAAATTGAAAACATCCAGACTCATCACCTATTAATAACTTATCACCTTGAATAATTAAAGCTTTCATTCTAATAACTAATTCAGTTATTTCTTCTTCAGTTAAATTATCATAATTATATATTATTTCTTTCATATTAACTCCATTTGCACTTTATAAGCATATTATAACATATAAAAAGCAAATTGTTATTTAATTTGCTCTTGATCTTGCCCTATCACCACTAAACACATCTTTTAATAGATTACTAAAAACTTTGAAATAACTAGCTTTTTCTATATCTTCATGAACTACTAAATCATATGAATAAGTTTTATTATCATAATATAATTTTAAAACACCAACTTTACTATTCTTTTTTAAAGGAGCTTTAACCTTAAATAATTCAATGTCTGTTTTATAATTTACATCTCTAACATTTTTATCAACTATTAAATTAATATCAGTATCTAAATAATATTTTATATCTCTAACTTTAGCATTTTCAATATGCAATGTTCCATTAAATTCATCTTTTTTTATTACAGTATTACTTCCATACATACTATAACCATATTCAAGCATTCCAATGGTATCACTACTTCTATTATCTTTAGTATCACTTCCCATAACTACACTAATAAGTCTCATATTATTTTTATTCATAGTAGCTGTCAAACAATATCCAGCATTATCAGTATAACCTGTTTTAAGACCATCTATTCCTTTATAAAATCTAATTAATTTAATTGTATTCAAATTTTACTATACTTTTTCGTTTTTTCTACTTAATTCATCTTAATTATAACATACTTTTTATATAATTATTATTTTTTTACATAGTTATATTTTAAACATATAATTTTATTACATTAATTGCTTTTT
>USNG01000041.1 GCA_900556025.1 uncultured Mycoplasmatota bacterium | reverse complement strand
CATAAGAATCAAGTCCACTAATAACATTTAAAAGAGTACTTTTGCCACTACCACTCTCACCAGTAATTGCTACAAATTCACCTAAATTAAATTTTAAAGAAACACGAGAAAATCCAGTTGATATCATACCATTATTTGAATAAAATTTAGATACGTTCTTTAACTCTAACATAACATCACCTATTTAACCTTCAACACTCTAGATTATTATCTTATATATTAAATATATTATAACAAAATATAATTATATAACAAACAAAAAAATAATAAATTTCTTTATTATTTTCTACTCAATAAGTCTCTCTCTTTCTTTAACTAATGAAGAGTCCAAACTATCAACATCTTTTCTCATTCTTGTATTTAATTCTTCATATTCTTTATTTATTTCTTTTAAAATACTATCTATTTTATTTGCCTTAGCAACAAGTTTTCCGATATTTGAAGATAGTGAACTTATATATCCACTATAAGAAAAACTAGCTGGTGAAGATAAAGTAGATGCTTTAGATTTTGCTTTTTCAAGTGCAGTTATTATATCATTAATATCCGTACTACAATAAGAATATAAACCATTTTTAACATATTCTATCTTTGCCATAAATACCTCACATAGATTCCTTTTTTATAACAGTATTTATTGTTGATTCTATATCATTAACATCCCTATTAAGTTTCTCACCATAACTTCTTATTTTATTGGCAAAATCGATATAATCATCTTTTTCAAGAGAAACTAAATCAAAATACTTTTCAGATTGATTACCAACCCATTCCTTTGTAGAATAAGGCACATCTGAAAACTTTTTGAATAAATCATTTATAGTACTTTCAAAATCATTTCCTAAATCAATAATTTCTTTAGCAATTTGTTTAATTTGATTTGTTTCAGCATAAACTATGGAATCCATAGCCTGACCTCCTTTATTGTTTTCCTATTCTTCTTCCTCTTCTTCAAGTTCGGCAATTCTTCTATATAATGCTTGAATAGCAGCAGAAATAGCAGGTAAAATAGTCTTACTTAAATAATTAGAAGTTTTATTTGCCTCACTCTCTAAAGACGATACTTTATCATATACTGGAGTAGTATCACTATTTACTAAATAATTTTCTTGTATGTTCTTTTTAAGATTAATATAATTTGAACTACAACTTTTCAATTGTGATATTACATTAGAAACACCATTAGCTAAAATTTGATATTTTCTAATCTCAGCATAACAACCAGCTATAGTAGATGGCATATAAAACTCCTCCTTTACTTAAGTAATTAGTCTAATTTAATTTTTTGAGCTTCAGCGCGAACTTGTTCAGCATCACTACCAACATTTTGAGCAATTTGTTGAGCAGCTTCTTTATAGTTTTGGAATGCAGTATCTGCTTCAGAAATATTTCTTCTCATTGTAGATACATATGCAACTAAAATATCTTTAACTGATTTTACAAATTCATCAGCAGCACCTTGAATAACTCCTTTGTATGCTACTTCTAGTTTACTCATTTGATCGAATTCATTAATATGAGCATCAATAGTATCACAATACTCTATTAAAGCATTCTTCATTATATCTAAATTATTTTCATCAATACCAGCGAAGCCACCACTCCACATAGTATTTAAACCTGTATTAACGCTTCCAACAATATTTTGTAAAGCAGTTTTAGCAGCTGTTAATATTGATTGAAGATCATTATTAACACCACTAACAATATTACCAACAGCACTTTGAATTGACATATTTTATTACTCCCTTCCCTTAACAAGATTTTGATCAACTTCATCCATCTTGTTTACAATCTCATCTAATTCTGTTTTTAGAATATCACGAGTTTCTTCTAAACGTTCAGAAATGAAATCTGCATCATATTGCATATTCTTTTTAAATTGTTCAGCAGATTGTCCAACCCAAACTTGATCAGTTGCTTGATTTAATTTTTCAAGACCTTGTTTTAATAGAATAATAGTTTCACCTATTACTTCTTGATTCAAACTGTTAAATGCAGCTTGAACATTGTTTGCATCATAACCTAATGTTGCACCTTCGATATTTAAAGCCATTTAAAGCACCTCCTTATACTCTACATTTTTAGCTTTTGACTTTTTATCTTCAGCATATTTTTCATACATTCCAGCCACTTCATCTAAACCCTCATGCATCTTAGTTATCAATCTTAAAAGATCATCAGAATAAGAAATAACATTAGATTTAATGATAGAATAATTTTTTCTAAAATCATTATAAGACTTCTGAAATTCATCAAAAGAAGTAGACTTATAATAAACAGATAATTCATCAATTTTAGTATCTACAGCATCAAATATCTCAGAAATTTTATCAGAATACTTTAATATTTCCATACTAAGTAAATGAACATCATTTTCTTCAATTCCACCAATAAAGTCAGCAGTCATTGTACCTCCTACGCCTCTAGAGTACATCATATCGTCCATACTCTAATACCAATATATATTTTATTGAAAACTAATGCAATGAAATGTTAAAAAAATTTACGAAAGTTTTACAAAAAAAGAATACATATTTTTATGTATTCTTAAAATATAATTAGTTCGCTTCCATTTCTAATATCGGTTTCTCTAATTAAACTATTATAATCATAAATTATATTTTCTCTTCTATTCATAAGATTTAAACCAGCTTTGATTGGAAAAACACCCATACTCAAATCATTAACTACTTTATTCATCAATTCAATTACCTGTCCAATAGTTCTATTAACGGGAATATACATTTCATAACTTTGCTCTATTTCCGGAACAAATAACTTAATTAAAACCTTATATTCCATTAATCATCACCATCCAATACAGTCTTAATTACAGTATAGTTAGAATTAGTTACAGAATAAGCAAGTCCTTCAAAATTATATTTCTTATCGTCTTGAGTTAATTCTCCTGATGAAATTAAACTTTGACTACTAAATCCAGGGCCTAACCATATTCCAAAACCAGTATTAACACTAGCATACCAAGATTCTAATTTCAATGTTCTTATCTTATCATAATCATCTATAAGAATAAATATTATTTTTTTAGAGTTTGAAACCTTATCAAACATATTATTAAATATTTCTATGCCACCTTTACTAAGTTTCTTCTTATATTGACCAGCACCTATAATAACATTAATTGCATAATCTTGTGTTTCATTTCTAGTTAAAACATCATTTTCTAATGCTCCTACTACTTCACTTAAATTATCATTAAATAACTTAATATCAAGTATTGGTTTTTTAAATATATCAAGCATATCAACAACTCTAACTTTAACATTTTGATGTTTACTAAACAAATTTACAAGACCATATATAAATTTAATATTAGATTTTATATCTTTACATGTTATTATATTTATTTTATTATCTACAAAACTATATTTAGCAATATCTTTTTCATAGAAATTAAATCCTACAGGAACTGCACTAAGATCAGTTACATATTTTACTAAATCATTACTAGAAACAGTTTCAGGTATTTTAGCTAACTGTTTAGCCTTAACCTTGTAATAATCTGTTAATTGATTAGCTGTATTTTTTATAAATTCATAAGATTGACTTTCTTCTGCAATAAATGCAGTTTGGAATTCACAATAACTATCATCATCAACGCCTATTCTACATATACCTCTACCAAATATTTTGCTAGGAAGTAGATCTCTTCTACAATTAGTAATACTTCTATATAATGATTCATCTTGCATTTGAAGCATTATTATATGATTAAAATATTGTAATTGTCTAGATCTAAGTACAGTATTAGTTGAAGTACTAACCACCATAACAATACCATATCTTGGAGCATCTCTAAACAATGATAAAAATACATCTGCTACCTTAGGAATTAATTCAAGCAGTATATCATAAGCATTAATAGTAAATACAATTAAAGGTAATTTTTTCTCATTCATTTTATTATAATATTCAAAAGAACCATTATAATCAGAAAATAATTCTTTTCTTTTTTCTAACTCAGTATCTATTAAATCAAGTAATTCTGCAAATCTATTAATATCACTTTGGAATATAACTTCACCAACATGAGGGAACTTAGCAAACTTTTTCAATGTTTCAGAACCAAAATCTACTATATAATGATTTATTTCATATGGTGTATGTTCTATAATGCTTGACCATAAAATTGTAGATATTAAGTTTTCTTTTCCACTACCTGTCTGTCCTATTATAGCAACATTACCCTTTTCTAAATCTATTTCAAGTAAACCTTGTTCTTGACGTCTAGGTTCATCATATTCACCTATAGGAACATTAAAATTATAACTAATAGGTTTATGATCATATTTTTTTACTAAATCAGAAATATAACTTACGCCAGGTACATTAGGCAGCCACAATTGTCTCTCAACATAATTTTCTTTTTTTACTATACTATCTATATACTGAACTATATTTAATAGTTGTTCACCTTTATCCTCTTTTTTAACATCAGTATCGATGTCGTCATAAACATTAATAGTTCTTCCAATATTGTCTATATATTGAACAGACTGATCTATTTTCTTTTTTAATACATCACTAGGATAATACTTAGCACCAGCCCAAGCAGATTGCCCTAAATTATAATAATCATCATTACCTACTTCTAAGTAGAAAGCACCAGTTTGTTTTAAAAATGCAGCATCTGGTTTCTTTAATATTTCATTAGAATCACCTTTATCTTGTACTTTCAAACAAACTTTAAATTTAGAGTTTGACCATATTTGATCATTAACAACTCCACTAGGCTTTTGTGTAGCTAATATTAAATGTACACCTAAACTACGTCCAATTCTTGAAATAGAAATTAATTGTTCCATAAATTCAGGTTGTTGTTGTTTTAATTCAGCAAACTCATCACATATAATAAGCAAATGACTCATTGGTTCACTAACTAACCCTTTTCTATAAAATTGTTGATATTTATAGATATTCATAGAACCTTCTTTTAGTTTTTCACGAGCTTCGTTAAATATAGACTGACGTCTTTTTAACTCAGATTCTAAAGATGCGATAGATCTATTTATTGCAGATTTATCTAAGTTAGTAATTGTACCTGCTAAATGAGGCAATTTAATTCCCATTTCAGAGTTTTCAAAACTAAGAGCAAGTCCTCCACCTTTATAATCTATTAAGACAAATTGTACCTCATCTGGATTAAAATTAATTGCTAACGATAAAATATATGTTATTATCCATTCAGACTTACCACTACCAGTAGTACCAGCAACTAAACCATGTGGCCCATAAGCCTTTTCATGAATATCCATCTTAAATAACTCACCATTTTGATCAACACCAATAGGAACAGATAAACTATTTACAGGATTATTATTAGTCCATTTTTCACTGATATTTAATTGTTCAACTTTTCCAACACCATACATCTCTAAAAAAGATAAAGAAGTAGGCAACTCATATTTTTCCTTTTCAACGTTAATAGGAATATTAGCCAATTTTTGTGCACAATCATATATATCAATATTTTTATCAATTTCAGCTGTAAATTGTTTTTGATTATCTTCTGCAAGTTCATTAGTTACAAGACCAGAAACCGGCTCATCAATATTAATAAAAGTTGATGTTTCACTTGGTAAAGTAGATAATCTATCATTAAACATTAACATCGAAAAGCCTAAATTTTTCTTATACTTTAATATTTTTTTAATTAAAGAAACGTTTCTAATTGCATTTATATCATCAGTAAATATCAAATAATATGGTTTATAGTTTTTATACAAATCGACATTTTCTTCTTCAGAACCATCACTTTCTAATTGAACAGATTCATCTTTTTCAACTCTCGCATCAAATATTTTTTCTAGATCAATTGTTACTGTATTAAGTTCATCTAAATTAGTTGCAAAATATCTAATAGACTTTTGGTTATCCCAACAATGAGGTAATATTTTTAAATAATCCCATTTATTTTCATTTTTTGTATAAACAATTATTTTTAAATCAGTGTAAGCATGAAATGTCATTATTTGTAAAAAAATTCCATCAATAAATTGTTTTACCAATAAAGGATTACCAACTATACCAGTAATATTGCTTTCAATCAAATTAACAGTTAATGGTGCACCTTTAACAAGTTTGGAATCACTTATAACATTTTGGAGTTCACCAAATAAATTATCTTCATCTTCCATAGAAAATTGTTCTCTAGGTTTATCTATCTTAATATTACTATTAACATTTCCTATTCCTAATCTTATTAATAAAAAATCATTATTTTCAATATTTCTTTGCCATAATGTCCTAGGTTTAGTATCAATTATAAGTTTACAATTTTCTAAAGATGGGGCATCTTCCATTATAATTTGACGTTGCTTTGTTTTAATAAGTTCTATTTCATGTCTCTTTTTTGCTAGATAAGCTCTATATTTTTCTTGACGTTTCTTCTCTTTTTTCTTTGCCACATGTTTATTATAAACTCTAGTAACTGAAGGCCATACAAGAGTACCAGTTATCATTACTAAAACAGTTGCTAAAGACATAATAAATCTTGATTTAGTTGCAGTTCCATCTAAATATGAATTTATATAAGAAATTAAAGATATTATAGACGTACAAAGCATTGTAAGTCTAGGACCCAAAGATAGTATTACAGGAGTATCATTTGGTGTAATAGGATCAGGTGGTGTATCTATTATTACATTTTCCTCTTCAATAACCGAATTAAATCTTGGTGATTTAAAATAATAATCATCTTTACTAAATAAAGGGATATCATCTTCAACATTTGCTCTTCCTACTACAGGAGAATTGTTTGAAAGTGGTGTTAATACAAATATACTAGATGATAAACTTACTTTATTCATATTATTAATAATTATATATTTATTTAAAAATAATATTTTCAATCCATAATAAAAAATATAATCCCCATTAAATAATACTATATCATTACCTCTTACACCAGAAATAAACAAACAATTAGCATCAGTTTTAGCATTCCATTTATTATCCGTATATGTTAAAGTAATAATTTTATCATCTATATAACTACAATCGTAATTTAAATCACAATTATTTTTGCCTATTGTAAATTTATCACTTTTTATTTCGAAATAACCAACGGTTGTATCATAGATTGGTAATATATAAACATAGTATATAGTTCCGGTATTTTCATCTCTTAAAGTAAAATTAGAATAATTTTCAATATTGAAACTACTTCCTGCATCATAAACTATATTTTCAGCCAAATTTAGTTTCCAAGAACCATTGACCTCTTCAATATTTCCTAAAAAAACTCTATTATTTAAATATAATGGGTATACACCATTAATCTTAACAGGTAAATTAATTTTATTAAAATATATATCATTAAATAAATATACTATCACATTAACACCTACTCTATCATATTAAAGTATACATTAGGAAAAAATCATTGTCAATTAAAATGAATAATATTGTTTTAAAGTAAAAATTTATAATATAATAATATATATAGATAAGGAGCAAAGATGAAAGAATATAGAGAATTATTGAAATTTAAATATAATAGTAAGAAATATGTAATGCTTATTGATAAATGTAATAAATACTTTTTTTTACACATAAATGATTCTAATCAATATGAATATATTCCATTAGAAACATTTAAAGAAATATGTTCAATTTTCTGCAATACACCACACATCTTAAGAATACAAAAAGATGAAAAAAAACAAAAGAAGTTAAAATTAGCTCCAAAAATTTTAATAGGAACAATTGCAGTGCCATTATCACTCGTATCATTACTATTTGCAAAAGCAACAATACAAGAAGTTGCAAATCAATTAAATAATGCAGATAATTCAAAACCACAATATGCTTATAGCGAAGAATATGAAAAACCAGAAAGAGATATTATAAATCATATATCATTTGATGTAGTTGATTCTCAGGAAGAATTAGTTGTAGATACAATGCTCACTAGTGATTACGCAAATTACACATATGTGTATGATAATGAATATCTAGGAGAAATACTTGATTATGATACTGTTACAGCAGATGAAATGCATAAAGTTGTAAATAATAATACAAATATTACACCAAAATATAAAAACCTAATTAATGAATTTATAGATAATTTATATGAAAAACAACCAGATGCAGAAAAAAGAATATTATATGAAAATCTTAAAACACTAGAAGTAGTAGAATGTACAAAAAACGAATTAATGTTAGAAAGTTTATCTGCTGATTCATATGGATGTTATATAAGAACCAAAAATAAAATTTATGTTTTAAAAGATAATGATTATAAAAAAGGAACTTGGGAGTACCAAGTAATTTATCATGAATTATGTCACGCTGCAAGAACAGGTTTTTGGGATAATAATGAAAAACAATTAAGAGCACAATGTGAAGGGCTTAATTTTTACACAACAACATGCTCCGAAGCATTAAACTCAATATTTGCTGTAAGTCTATTTGACTATGATGAAAAAGATATAGCATATCAATTACAAAGTAATTACTTTACAGTGATATTAGAATGTATGGATAATTATAAAATATCTGATTACATGAATCATAGTTTAAGTTATTTTGCAAAGAAATTAGACGAACAAAATGGTAATAATAATTATGCAGTATCAATATTACAATTGATGGAAGCACAATTTAACGACTATCACAGTGATAGAATAGAAATAGAACAGCAAGAATATTATCCAATATATGATTATATAACAAATATGTATTTTAAAAAATATATTACACCTAATATGTCTTACGATGAATGTTTAGAACTAACAAATAATCTTGTAGAAAGAATAATGTTTGATGTACCAGCAGAATATAATATTGATACAAATAGATTTTATGACAATTTAAATGAATACTGTCAAACAATAGGAATAGAAAGAAATACTTTATCAAGATAAAATAAAAACTTAAGAATTGTATATCTTAAGTTTTTTTTATTAATTATTAACACTATTACTTGATAATGTAACTGTTAAAGTTTTTTCACTACCATCTCTTTCTACAGTAATTTTAATTTTATCACCTACATTATATTTGTATAATTGATATCTAAAATATGATGTATTTTCAATTGCTGTATTTTCGATCTTTAAGATTTTATCACCTTTTTTAATTCCAGCTTTATCAGCCGCACCGCCTTGCTCAACAGATTCTACATATACACCAGAATTATTATTAAAATAATTATTTGCATCATAAATACTAATACCTAAATATGGTCTACTAACTTTTTTACCACTTATAAGTGATTCTGCACTTTTAACAGCATCCTCAATTGGAATAGCAAATCCCATACCTTCAATTTGAGAACTTGCAAGTTTCATATTAGTAATACCAATTACTTCACCATTAGAATTACATAAAGGGCCCCCACTATTACCAGAGTTAATTGCAGTATCTGTTTGAAGTACACTCATAACATAATTATCAACTTCTACCATTCTATTTTTTCCACTCAAAATTCCTCTTGTAACACTCCATGAATAAACACTAGAATCAACTGGAGTACCAACAGCAAAAGTAGTATCACCAATTCTTAAACTTTCACTACTACCAATTTGAGCAGTTGTTAAAATGTTAGATTTATCAACAGAAAGAACTGCAATATCTGAATATTCATCATAACCAACTACTGTAACTTTTTCTTCCTTATTATTAGTAAATACGACAGATACTTCACTTCCACCACTAATAACATGATAATTTGTTAAAATATAACCATACTTATCATCAGTTTTAAATACAAAACCACTTCCAGTAGAATATAATTGACCACGAGAATAATTTTTTACAGTAACAACTGAATCATAAACTTTCTCAACTGCATCCGCAATACCTGTATCAGTAACAGTTATTTCTTTAATTGTCTTCGTAGTTTCAATAGTAAGATTTCTTAAGTAAAATTTATAAAACAAACCAAATATACATAAACAAATTAAAAAAGTTACAAATGAATATACTAAACACTTATTATCAAATAATGTTTTTTTTATTACTATTGGTGAACTATCATCTATTTTTTTATCAATATTAGACTCATTAGACGAACCATTTTTTATAACTTCAACTTCAACATCTTCTGTATTTTTATTTTCATTATTTTTTTTGTTTTCTTTTTCTTCCTTTTTCATATTTCCACCTCAATATAAATATTAGTACTCAAATGTTAACAAATTGTGAAAATTTTATAAATATTTTTTTAAAACAAACCAAAACACATGTATATAATCAAAGAAATACTTTCGATAACATAATAGAGTTATAAAGAATTTTTATTATATAATTCTTTTTACTCTTATGGACGTTCCATTAACTTTCATAACCATTCCATTACCATCATCATAAATAACTACTTTAGGACAATAAGCATATTTATATTGATATTTATACTCATATTGTTGCCACTTTTGTCCATTCATTAAAGTATACACACTATCACCATCCCAACCAGTAAATTCCCCATCTATATTACTCTTAATTACATTTGATAATTCATAAACTTGTATTTCTTGATCAGCAACTAATAAAATATATTTTTCATTTTTTTGATAAATTACAACTTCTGGATTATAAGCATAATGATACCAATACTTATATTCAGCTTGAATCCAAAATTGGCCATTCATAGTTTCAAATAACATTCCATCATTAAAACCTTCAAAGTCACCATCAATTTTCCCCTGATAAATAATCTTTTTTATTTTAATACATCTCCTTACTTTAATTTCTAATTAACACTTAATTAAATTTTAAATTATAATAAATGCAAAAAAAATTTAAAATTAAAAAAAGCTAATATAAAACTTTATAAAGTCTATACTAGCCCTTTAAATACATAAACAGTATAACACATAATAAAACAATTATAAAGACTCTTTTTAATATTTAAAACTAAAATTAAATAATTAAAAATAACGTAAAATAAATATTAAAAAATCGATTCAATAAATGAACCAATAATTTATATTAGTCGAACCATCGACTATTTAACAATATGGGGCGCAATGTGGGAATCGAACCCACGCATAACGGGACCACAATCCGCCGTGTTAACCACTTCACCAATTGCGCCATAGCAACACATATTATAGCAAAGAAAATTTAGAATTTCAAGTACTATATGATAAAATATGCAATTTAAAAAGAAAGGTAATAAAGAAATAAAATTAAAAAGAAAGAAACTTATAAGTAACAATTAAAAAAGTGTCTTAAAAAGGCTTTAAATGTGCTTAAAAAGCATATAAAGAATTGAAAAAAGAAAAATAAAGTAATATACTTATCATAGAGGTAAAAAATGAAAAAAATGTTGTTAATAATCATGAGTATAAGTATACTATGTTCATGTCAAACACAAGAAGAATTAAAAAAGGCAAAAGAATTAGATAATAAAAATGAAATAAAAGAAAATTTAGATAAAAAAAATATACCAGAAACAACAAAAGAATGGATAATAGATTCCAAAACTGAAAAAACGCTAACAATAATATGTACTGATAAATCAAAAAAATGCAAAGAAATAAAAAATAATCTAAAAGAACTAGAAAAAGAAATAAAAACATACTATATAGAAATAGATAATATAACAAAAGAAGAAAAAGAAATATATAAAACAACATATGAATTAAATAATTATACTGGATACTTACCATATATAATGTTAATAGATAATGATAAACTATTAGATACCAAAACAGATGTATATAAATTAGAAGATCTTAAAAAAATAATAAAAAAAGAACAGTAATATATTTTTACTGTTTTTTTATACATATATATAAATAAAAATGTGCAAAAAAAAATTGGCAACTTGCTATCTTCGCTTACACTATTTTCGCCGTTAAAGTGCTTAACTTCTCTGTTCGGTATGGGAAGAGGTGTATCCACTTTGCTATCGTCACCAATTAAATGTATTATACCATAATTGTTCTCTGGAAACAAGATAATGTGACTTTCTATATCAAATTATTAAAATGATTAAACTATCGATCTATTAGTATTAGTCAGCTCAACATATCACTATGCTTACACATCTAACCTATCAACCTTGTCGTCTACAAGGGATCTTATATCTTGAAGATAAAGAAAACTCATCTTGGAGAGGGCTTCTCGCTTAGATGCCTTCAGCGATTATCCCTTCCGAACATAGCTACTCTGCACTGCCACTGGCGTGACAACAGATACACCATCGGTTCGTCCTTTCCGGTCCTCTCGTACTAGGAAAAGCACTCCTCAATTTTCTAACGCCCACTACGGATAGAGACCGAACTGTCTCACGACGTTCTGAACCCAGCTCGCGTGCCGTTTTAATGGGCGAACAGCCCAACCCTTGGAAGCGATTCCACCTCCAGGATACGACGAGCCGACATCGAGGTGCCAAACCCCACCGTCTATATGAACTATTGGGTGGGATCAGCCTGTTATCCCCGGGGTAACTTTTATCCGTTAAGCAACGACCCTTCCATTCGGGATCGCAAGATCACTATGCCCTGCTTTCGCATCTGCTTGACTTGTAGGTCTCGCAGTTAAGCTCCCTTCTGCCATTACACTCTACGAATGATTTCCAACCATTCTGAGGGAACCTTTGGGCGCCTCCGTTACTCTTTGGGAGGCGACCGCCCCAGTCAAACTGCCCACCAGACACTGTCCTCCACCCAGATAATGGGTGCAAGTTAGAAATCAAACATAGCAAGGGTGGTATTCCAAGGATGACTCCATTAGAACTGACGTCCTAACTTCAAAGTCTCCCACCTATCCTCTACATGTTACATCTGATTTCAATATCAAGTTGCAGTAAAGCTCCACGGGGTCTTTTTGTCCTGTAGCGGGTAACCTGCATTTTCACAGGTATTAAGATTTCACCGAGTCTATGGTTGAGA
>USNG01000040.1 GCA_900556025.1 uncultured Mycoplasmatota bacterium | reverse complement strand
TGAAAGAAAAAAATATTGATTTAAATACTATTTCTGAAATTACTGGCTTATCAATAAAAGAAATAGAAGATCTATAAATCATGAGCTCACTAATATATTAGTGAGTTTTAAGTTTTATTATTTTTTTTTATAACAAAATATGTTATTATTATATTATATAGTAAGGAGCAATATGAAAGAATATATAGTTTTAACTATTGATGACTCTGATTTAATCTTTGATTATAGAACATTGAATGATGAAGAAGCTATGTTCATTAATAAAAACAATGTATTCAAAGGTTCTCTTTTTTATACATTAAAATACTATAAAAAGCATATAAATTCTATTTGTAAAATAATTAAAAAAGATAATAAAACTTACAATAATTTAATGGTTTTAAAATTAATTACATTTAAATATGCAGCTAAATTAATTGATGAATTAGAAATTAATAGTTTAAATTTATGTTTTTCATCAACAGTTTCTATAGAAGATTATAACTTATTTTTAACACTTAAATCATTAAAGAAAATATATTGTTTCTATATGGCAGAAAACATAAAAAAAGAATTTGATAAAGCTGGTATAGAGGTTTACACTACTTGCAGAAGTAAAGTAAGTGAAAAGTTTATGTCATGGCAAGAAGTGGATGAAACCGACAAATTATATTATAAAAAAATAATTAATATAAAAGAAGAATATCCAACTTTGATAAATGATTTAAAAACATTTTTAAAGATAAATTATAATTTAAAGGCAATTCATATATATGTTTATTCTAAAGAACTAATTTCAACAATAGTTGATTTAGTAAAGAACGATGAATCAAGAAATGTTATTGTATTCTTACATCAAGGATATGATAAAGGAGATTTTATCGTTAATAATTTTAAATGGCTTAAAGATTTAAGCGATAAGTGTAAAGAAGATTATACATGTGAATTTAGAATTGTTTATTCGAATTCATTTCTTGGAAAGAATTTGTTTAAACAGTTAACATTTAATAACTTAAAGTTAATATCAATATTATGTGTATATGTAAGTATGGTTATTATAGTAATAATAAAATCATACGAGTATGTTGAAAAAATAAGCGTTGATGAATTTAACATTGGAATTATTAATGATACATTAGCATCAAGAGATTCAGATAACACAAATACAGAAGATGAGCCAAAAGAAAATACTAACAATGATTTAGTAGATGACGCGGATGTAGTACTTGATAAAGAACCAACTAAAGAAGAAATAAAAAGTAAGTATACATTTGAAAAGTCATTTAAGGCATTGAAAAAAATCAATAATGAAACAGTTGGATACTTAATAGTAAAAAATACAAATATATCTTATCCAGTAGTTAAACATTCAGATAATAACTATTACTTGAAAAGAGATTTTTATAAAAAGAAATCTGGCATGGGATGGGTATTTATGGATTACAGAAATAATCCTAAAGATTTTAATGATAATACCATAATTTATGCCCACAGTATGTTGAATGGTACAATGTTTGGAACATTAAAAAAAGTGCTAAATTCTACTTGGAGAAGCAATGAAGATAATTTAATTATTAACTATGATACAGAAAATGGATCATATAAATTTAAGATATTTTCTATATATAAAGTAGATTATACTACTGATTATCTTCAAAATAGTTTTAACTCTGAAACTGAAATGAATGATTTTATTAAAATGATTAGAGATAGAAGTATTTTTAAGACAAAAGATTCTGTAAAATATGGAGATAAAATACTTACATTATCAACATGTACTGGAAATAATAATAGAAGACTAGTAGTACATGCAGTACTATTAAAGGAAGGTGAAAAGTAATGAAGAAAACTTTGAGTATGTTGATGTTATTATTAATATTTCCAAATATAATTAATGCAGATTGTGATTATACTAAACATACTAAATATTCAGAAATAGCTGGAAATATAACATATGAAACTAGTTATTTAAAAGAGAGTAGTACTTTCAATATAACAATTTACAATTTAGTTGACGATATGTACGTAAAATACAATGGTAAACAATATAACCATGATACAGCAAATAAAGCGCTACTTACTAATTTTAAAGAGGGAAGCAGGCTTGCAGTAGAAGTGTATGTTAAAGATGGATGTAATACACCAGTTAGAACAATTTATGTAACGCTTCCTTACTATAATACATATTATGGTTCTGGTAAATGCTTGGGTTATGAAGATAAAATAACTCTTTGTTCACAACAATTTATATCATATAAAGTTACAGAAACTATATTAGAACAAGCTAAATACAATTATGATAATGAAATAATTCAAAATGTAAAAAAGGATGAACCAGTTGTTAAAGAAGTAACTATGAAAGAAAAAGTAATTGCTTTTGCATATAATTGGGGAGCTAAAATATTATTAGTTATTCTGACAACTTACGTTACTAATTCAGTATATAAAGTAAAATATAGAAAAATTAAACACGGTATTTAAAAAAATAATTATTTTTGATATAATACTTATATAGTATGGAGGTAAAAAATGAAAGAATCCATGTGGGGATATTTAATTATAAGTTTAGGATTACTTATAATTACAATTATATTATTTGTACAAAGATTAACTACTACAAATGAAGAAGATTTCTATTTAGGTAGAGAAGTATTAGAAGCAGCTATGATAGATGCAGTTGACTATGGTTCATATAGAACAACTGGAGATTTATGGATGTCTAAAGAAAAATTTGTAGAAGTATTTATTCGTAGATTTGCAGAAAATGTAAACGGAAGTAGAACTTATAAATTAGATTTTTACGATATACACGAAAATCCACCTAAAGCCACTGTTAGAATCAGTACTACAACTGGTACAAGTACAGTAAATTCTAGTGATTTTGATGTAAATGTTGATACTCTTCTAAATGGTATATTAGAAACAATATATGGTCAAGAGGACAATAGGACAGATACAAATAAAACAGAAACTACAGGTAATGGAGATTAATAAAAATTAATCTCTTTTTATATTGAATTACAAACATTAGTTATGCTATAATTAAATAGAATAGTACACTATAGGAGGAAAAGAGAATGGAAAGTATAATAGTGGGAATAAAAAGATTTTTTATGAATAAAAATACAGTTACTATAATAGGCATAATTGCTTGTTTAGGAATTTTATATTGGGCTTATAATTATCGTATTAAGAAAACAACTGATCCAATATCTATTCCATATGCAATACAAACAATTGGACCTAAAACTTTAATAACTGCAGATATGGTTAAAACTAAAAAAGTACCAGGTGGTATAGTTAATGAAAATGTTATTAGAACATCAAATGAAATTATTGGAAAGTATGTAATAAATACTGCAGTAATTCCAGAAGGAAGTATGTTCTATAAATCACAAGTAGTTGATTGGGATGAAATGCCAACAAGTATAGCAGAAGATATACCAGATGGAAACACAATTGTAGCTTTACCAGTAAATATGGATACTACATATGGAAATTCAATTTATCCAGGAAACTATATTGATTTATATTTTGTTACAAATAAAGTAACAGATGAAAAATATGGAGAAAGCTTATTAATGTTAGGAAAATTCATTGAAAGTATTAGAGTACTTGCAGTAACAGATTCATCTAATAGAAACGTATTTGAAACAGCAGGTGATCCTCTTACTCCTGCATATTTAATATTTAGTGTACCTGAAGATATGCACTTGTTATTAAGAAAAGCATCTTATTTAGATGGAACAATTTTCCCAGTACCAAGAAATGCAGAATATTCAGCAAATCCAAAACAAACTAGAATAGCTAGTTCATATATTCAAAATCATATTTTAGAACAAACAGTTGATGTATCAGCTCAAGATAAAAAATTCACAAGCGATAATGGCGCTGAAATAATTGGAGGCGAATAATATGAAATTTTTAAAAAGACTTATAGGAAATAAAAGTATTGTAACAATTATAGCTGGTATAGCTTGTGTGGTAATATTAGCAGTAGCTTATAGATATAGAGTAAATCAAAAAATAAATGCTGTTAGTGTTCCTTATGCTAAAGTACAAATTAATAGTAGAGAACAAGTAACTGATGATAAGATTGGAACTGTTAAAGTTGCTTCTTCTATGATAACTGATAATGTTGTAAAAAATATAAATAATGTAAAAGGAAAATATGTTAATTATAATACAATGATTCCAGCAGGTAGTTTATTTTACTCATCTGCTTTAGTTGAATGGAGTGCAATGCCAGATTCAGCTTGGTCAAACATTGCTAATGATAATACAATCGTTTCACTTTCAGTTAATACAAGAACTACTTATGGTAACTCAATATATCCAGAAGATAAAATTGATATTTATTATCAAAATTATGATAGTAATGGTCAATTAATCATAGGTAAGTTAATTGAAGGTATTCAAGTATTAGCAGTGAAAGATACTAAAGGTACTCATATATTTAAGAAAAGTGCTGCTCAAAAAACAGCTGCTGCATTAATATTTGCAGTTCCAGAAGATTATCACTTATTATTAAGAAAAGCTAAATATGTTGGAGGAGATTTAATTCCAGTATTAAGAAATGCAAATTACAATCCAGAAACAAATATTAGTAGTACATACTTAAAAGAATTTATTTTAAGTCAAACTATGGATATTCAACCAGATGCAATTGAAGATAATACAAATGATGATATAACAGTAATAGAATAAAAAAGAATAATAAAGAGGCGTATATATGGATGAAATAGTATTTTCACAAATAGATTTTGGTTTATTGCTTCCATTATTAGAAGATGATGATATAACAGATATCTCTTATTCTAATGGTGGACAACTACATGTAAAAACTCTTACTCAAGGTATAAGAGAAGAACACATTGATGGTTTGAACGATGAAGTAATGGAAAAACTAGCATTTCAGTGTTCAAATGTTATGGGTAAAACATTTAATATGGCTCATCCATTATTAGATGCTGAAAGTGCAGAGTTACGTCTTAACTTTGTTCATAAATCTATTGCAACTAATGGAATAGCAGTATTAATAAGAAAAACACCAGCAAAAATTAGATTAAATAAAGATAAATTAGTTAAAGAAGATTATGTTTCATTAAAATTACATGATTTCTTACTAACATGTGTTAGTGGTCACTGCAATATTCTTGTAAGTGGAGAAACTGGTTCAGGTAAAACAGAACTTGTAAAATACCTAGCAAGTAATATTAAAGAAGATGAAAAAATCATAACAATAGAAGATACATTAGAACTTCACTTAGATAAAATATATCCAACAAGAGATATAGTTGCTATGAAGACTAATAACATTGCTTCATATTCTGACGTTTTGGTGGCTTGTATGCGTCAAAACCCAAGATGGATTTTACTATCAGAGGTTCGTTCAGATGAAGCTGTATTAGCTGTTCGTAACTCAATTTCTTCAGGACATAACATTTTATCAACAATTCACTCAGATAAAGCAAGTAGTATTCCTATGCGTCTTTATTCATTGTTAGAAACTAGTCAAGATATTGATCAATTTGTTAAAAGTATGCATAGATACATTCAATTAGGTGTTCATGTAAAAGGTTTCTTTTCTAAACAATATAATAGATTTCAAAGAGAAATTACTCAAGTATGTGAATTTTATGTTGATGAAGCAACAAATGAAGCAAAAGTTAATGTTATATATTCAAGAGATTTAACTGGTAGAGAACATTATAATAACCCCACTAGTCACTTGATTGATTATTTAGCTAGTCAAGGAGTAGATATGAGAGAAGATCCATTTGTTCCTAAAGATAGTGTTGTAAAAGAAAGTGAAAATAATCACAAAGAAAATCATATTGAAGAAACACAACAAGAATTAAAACCAGAGGTTATACAAACACCTGAGAGTGTAGAAGTGAAAGTGACTAATCAAGACAATAGAATAACTATTAAACCAGAAGAAATAGTTATTGAAGAAAAACCAAAAGAAGAAACAAAACCATCAAATAATGATAATTTAGAAATAGTAGAATTTTAAGGAGGTGCTTATAAGTGTATATTGAGATATTAATTGTTGCAGCAATAATTGTATTTGTATATCTTTATAGAAAAAATAATGGAAACAATTCATATAAGTTCATTGCTAAAACAATTGGAAGTACATATGAAAAATATGCACCATATTCATTTAAAGTAGTACGTGAAAAAGCAAAAGAATTAGGACAAGAATTCACAACTAAGCAATATATTGCTCAAGCAGCAGTATTTAGTTTAGGAGCAGCATTCGTAGCATACTTATATTTTTATAGTATTATTTGGAGTATTATTTATGCAGCAGCAGCAGTAATGTTTATTCCATATCTAGCTTACATGAGATGTAAAAAAGCTTATAGTGAATTTATATTTGAACAAATTCAAATTTATACAACAAACGTAATTATGGAATATAATACTACCCAATCATTTGTTAAAGCACTAGAGGGAGTAAGAGATTCAGGAGTACTTGAAGAACCAGTATTAACAGATGTTAAAGAAATGATTCAAATGGCTTATGATAATGGAACAATTGATGAAGCAGTAAGATTTATGAATGAAAAGTATGATTATTATGTAATTAAGAACATGCATCAATTGTTTATTCAAATCACTAGAGAAGGTTCTAAAGACTCTGGAGAAGCTTTAGAAGGAATGCTTCAAGATATAGATATGTTAGTTGAAAGCGTATATCGTGATAGAATAGATAGAACATCATTCTATAAACAATTTGTAATGTTCGGTTTAGTATTATATTTACTTGTATTATTAGTACAATTCTTATTAGGAGAATCAAGTTATTTAATGCTTTTAGAAAAATGGTATGTAGTTCTTATGTTGCATGGAGTAATACTAATTAATACTTACTTCTTAATAGGTGGTATTAAATATTATCATGAAGATGTAGGTGGTGAATAATATGTGGGAAATATTTGCAGTTGGAATAATTATATTCTTTGTATTTAGTTATATTGGAACATTTAATGTTAATACTTTCATAGATGATAATAAAGCATTATTTGAAAAATTAAGAGAAGATGATTATAACTTTCTTCTAATAGCTAAATATGGAGAACAAGTAGATTGTAATGCAAAATTCAATCAAAGAGTTAAAACATCATTAGTAGTATTCTTAATTGGTATGTTCTTTGCAATTACAAGTGTAAGTAATGTTAACTTTGCAGTAAAATTAGTTATTGTATTATTTATAACATATTTAATTTATAAAGATGATTATAATAGAGTAAAAAATTATTATAAAGTTCACTTACATGATATTAACTTAAAACTACCATATTATTTAAAAAGTTTAGAAATCTTAATTCAACACTATACAGTTCCTGTAGCTTTAACAAAGAGTTTAGAAGAAGCACCAGAAATGTTTAAACCAGGGTTAAGAGATTTAGTTGCAGCTATTGATAGTGGAGATTCATCAATAGATCCATATATGGCATTTGCAAGAAGATATCCTGTTAGAGATTCAATGCGTATGATGAGACTTCTTTATAGACTTGGTTTAGGTAGTCAAGAAAGAAAACAAGAACAATTAATTGTGTTCTCAAGAACAATTTCAAATCTACAATCAAAATCAAGGGAAACAAAATATAAAGAAAGACTTGATAAGATGGAAAAGAAAACTATGACAATGCTTACTGCTACTGGAGCAGGCGTAATGGTAATATTACTATTATCAATTTTACAGACATTTACAAGTCTATAATCAAAAACTTGCACAGTAAAAAAGAGTGTTGTATAATAAATATATAAAGTAAAGGAGGGATGCTTTATGAAAGAGGCAACTGGAGAATTAAACATGACAATCGTTACTTTAATCGCAGTAGCTGCATTAGGAGCATTATTCTACTGGGTTATTTGGCCAATTATCCAAAAATCAATCGTTAATCAAACATGTAAAACATATGGTTCAGATTGGACTGCTGTTTCTCAAGGAGAATTATCTGATAAAACTTCAGGAAACGCTAAAGTATATGATTGGTTCTGCTGTCCAGAAGGAGCAAAAACTGAAGCTGATGGATGCATCGGAACTAGCTTAAGCGGAAACGATAATTCTGATTCAGGAAACTAATAAATTAAAAAAGAGATGATTACTATAAATCATTTGAATTTATAGTAATTTTTCTCTAAAATAAGAAAAAAGGAGTGTAAATATGAGGGAAGCAATAGGTGGTACATGGTTATTTGGAATTGTTATTCTTTTTATAGCACTTTTTTCCGCTTTTTTAGCTTATTCTGTAAGTTATACAAAAGCATTTAATACAAAGAATGAAATAATAAATATTATAGAAAGAAATGAAGGCTTCACAACATTAAAATCAGGTAATAGTGATATTAGAAGTTTATCTGATGAAGCTTTACAAGAAGATGGTTCTTCAGAAGCATTAATATATTATAAAATTAAAAAAATAGGTTATAATTATACTGTAGCTGAAGGAATTAGTTGTCAAACAGTATACGGAAATGAGAGTTCTACAATGCAAGCAGGTGGATATTGCTTAGCAAAAGTATGTAAACCTTTAAGTAATTCTGATGATAATGACACTAATTCAAGATATACAACATATTATAAAGTTACAACATTTATTGCAATTAATTTACCAGTAGTAAATGTAGTAGCAAAAATTCCTATTTCAGGAGAAACAAAATCATTATATTATGATGCTTCAGGAAATATAAAGAATGAATGTAATAGTATTGAACCATAATATATAATATGAATATATAAATAAGAACAACAAGTTCAAAATTCTAGGGAGGTGTTACTTAATGAATGTAATGGTTTATAACAAATATAAAGAATTATTAATGAGTCTTAATATTGAAGTTATGAAATCAATGGAAGGTGTATATAATGTTGATGAAATTATAGATACTTTTACAAATTTTTATTATGACAAAATGATTTTAGATATAACAGCTATTCGTGATTATCAAAATACTGATAACTTACAAAAATTAGCTATGAATATCAATATGGAAAATGTAATTTTATTACTTGATGATAGTCCAGAAACTGATAGTAAAACTTACTTATCAAAATTAATTTCTCTTGGAATCTATAATTTTACAAAGAATGCTGAGGGAATTAACTATCTATTAGTGCATCCTCATACATATAGAGATGTTGTTAATATTCACAACATTCAAGATTTAGAACCAATGCAAACAACTAATGCAGTTGATTTGGGATTAGGTGGTAATGGAAGATGCCAAATCATAGGATTTAAAGATATGACACCACATGCTGGAGCTACATCTTTGGTTTATATGATGAAAAAAGCGCTAGCCAGCAGTAGAAGTGTTACAGCAATAGAAGTTAATAGAGTAGATTTCTTATACTTTAATGATAAGGAATTAGTAAGTACAACTTCTGCAGAATTTTTAAAAGAAATAATGAAAAGACAGGCAAACGATGTTATTATTGTTGATTTAAATGACTGTAATGATGTAGATGTATGTACAAAAGTATTTTATTTAGTTGAACCATCAACAATAATGATAAATAAAATGATTAGAAAGAATAGAGATGTATTAAACTTCTTAAAAGATAAAAATGTTGTACTTAATAAGTGTAATTTAAGTAGTGAAGATGTTGCAACATTTGAATATGAAACTAAATTAAAAGTATTTGCATCTATTCCAAATGTTGATGATAGACAAGAAAATATTGAATCTATTAAGAGATTTATTAGTAAAATAGGTCTTTAAATGTAAAAAAGTTGCAATAATATTGACTTTTTATCAATATTTATATAAAATTTAACTAGTGGAGGAGTTTATTATGTTAGATTTAATTAATGTATTAGATTATTCAAGTATGGCTGACATGTGTGATGATTTAGCACCTGTATTAAAAATTGTTGGTACTGTTGTTAAAGTAATTTGGATTTTAGTTCCTATCATCTTAATTATTATTGGTTCAACTGATATGATGAAAGCTGTTACTGAAAAAGACGAAAAACAAATTAAAGATGCTCAAAGTAAATTATTAAAAAGAGCAATTGCAGCCGGTATTGTATTCTTACTATTCCCAATTGTAGGAGTATTAATGACAATTGTAGGTTCTGACGATTATGAAGCTTGTATGGATTGTATTAAACATCCATATGGTGAAGAATGTCCAGCAAACAGTAAATAATTTAGTTATTTAGAAATTAAGGCTTATGCCTTTTTTTTTATTGTCTAAAATGGTATAATGTAAAAAGAGGAAAGATATGAAGAAGGTTAGTAATTGGATAAAAAATAATAAGTTATTTATAGCATATATAATATTATCATTGCTAGTTAGTATATTACTAAGATTAATCACAATTGAAAGTTTTATAGGCATTAAAGCTTTGTTTTTTGATACTTTAATAGTTACATTTATTGGTTTATTTGCATATCTTTTCAAGCCTCAATCAAGATTTACTTATTTTTTGATATGGATATTCTTTTTCACATTCTTATCAATTGGAGATACTATTTATTATAAATTTTATCAGTCATTTTTATCAATTAATTTGATTTCAACAGCATCAATGATAGGTGAAGTAAATGATTCATTGTTTGCTAAGTTACATTTTTATCAATTTGTATATTTAATATTTCCAATAATATATATAATATATCATAAAGAATTGAAGAAAAAAGGATATGAAGAAGGCACAGTTTTAGTAGGTAAGAGATTTATAATTAGCACATCAATATTTGTACTTATATTTATAGTCGCAATAGTATGTGCATATTCTTTTGGAAGCAGAAAAAAATTTGTTAATCAATATAATAGAGAATATATAGTCAAAAAATATGGTCTATATTTATATACATTCAATGATTTAGTACAAAGTATTCAAATAGATGGAATGTACGCTTATGATGAGGACGTTAAAACTTTTACTGACTTCTATTCATGTAAAGAAAAGAATCAAACTAATGAATATACTAATATTTTTAAAGGTAAAAATGTCCTATTTATTCATGCTGAAAGTATACAAAACTTTTTAATTAATTTGAAAATAAATGGACAAGAAGTTACACCTAATATAAATAAGCTAGCTTCTTCAGGAATGTATTTTAGTAAATTTTATCCTCAAATAAGTGTAGGAACTAGCTCTGATACTGAGTTTACATTATTAACTGGTTTAATGCCATCATCAAGTGGAACAGTATTTGTTAATTATTATGATAGAACTTATTATGGAATGCCATCATACTTTAATGATTTAGGATATTATACATTTAGTACTCATGCTAATTATAGTTGGTACTGGAATAGAGAAGTAATGCATAAAAATTTAGGATATAAGGATTTTATTGCTAAAGATAGTTATATTGTACCAGAAGATAAAAAAGACCCAGATTACATTATATTAGGTCTTAGTGATAAGTCATTCTTTAAACAATTCATACCTAAATTAAAAGATATAAAAGAAAATAAGAGTCCATATTATGGAACAGTTATAACATTATCAAATCATTCACCATTTAATGATTTAGAAAAATATGGTGAATTTGATGTAACAATGAAATATTCTAAAACAAATAAATATGGTAGAAAAACTTTAGAAACTGCCCCTTATTTAGAAAATAGTTCAATGGGTAATTACATAAAATCAGCTCATTATGCTGATCAAGCATTAGGAGAATTTATTGAAGAACTACAAAAAGAAAATCTATTAGAAAATACAATTATAGTATTTTATGGTGATCATGAAGCAAGATTATCAAAAAAAGAATTTAATTTATTATATAACTATGATCCAGAAACAAATGATATTCTAGATAAAGATGATCCAAATTATGTGAGCATGGAAAATTATAATTATGATTTATTAAAAAATACACCATTAATTATATGGTCAAATGAAGAAAACTATAATAAGGAAATAACAAGTGTAATGGGTATGTATGATGTATTGCCTACAATTGCTAATATGTTTGATTTTGAAGAAAAATATGCTCTAGGACATGATATTTTTAGCAATAATGAACATATAGTTGTATTCCCAAATGGAAATATTTTAACTGACAAAGTATATTATAGTGATTCTAACGAAGAATATATAATGACTAGTAATGAACCAATAGATACTGAGTATATAGACAGAATAAAAGATTATGCTGATAAAGTATTAACAGTATCAAATGGAATAATAAAGTATGATTTAATTAAATATGAAAGCGACAAAATAGGAGAATGCAAAAATGGACAAAAAAACTAATTCAAAAATAATATTACTTTTTATAGTAGTAGGAATAATTTTATTTAGTGTATTATTTATCAAAATATATAATGATTTTATAAAAGATAATAGTGCTCAAAAACAAATTTCATCTATTGAGTATTACGGTTACACATTAAATTCAAATGATACAGATTTATATAAAAGTTATTATAAAGAATTAGATAAAGTATTAAAAGAAAAACAAGTTGATTACAGAAGTTATGCATCACTCTTATCAAAATTATTTATAGTTGATGTATATAGTTTAAATAATAAATTAGCTAGTACTGATATTGGAGGATTAGAGTTTATTCATCCAGACTTAAAAGAAAACTTCAAAGAAAATATGTCAGAAACATTATACAAGTATGTTGAAAGTAACATAGATGGTAAAAGAACACAAGAATTGCCAATAGTAAAAGAAATAAAAGTAGATAATGTATTTGAAACAAAATATACTTATAATGATACAGAATATGATGCATATTTAGTAAATGCGAATTGGACTTATGAAAAAGATTTAGGATATCAAACAAGTTCAAAATTGACTGTTATTAAAGTTGATAATATATTATATGTAGTAGCAAGTGAATAAATTTTATTGTAAAAAGTAGTATTTTAACAAATTATTGCGTATTTAATTAATGAGGAGACAAAGAAATTTGTCTTTTTAATTTGGAA
>USNG01000039.1 GCA_900556025.1 uncultured Mycoplasmatota bacterium | reverse complement strand
TCTTTTTCTTCATTTACAGTAAGTTCTATTCTATTACCAGTTACAGTAGTTTCTACTGTATTTACTAATACTTTATCAATCATATATCCAGTATTTGGTGTAAATGTTATTTCAACTTTAGTTCCTTCAACAGCACCTATTTTACTTGGTGTAATTGTTCCATTTCCACCATCAACTGATGTTATTACATTAAACGTATCTTTAACATTAACTTCAATATCAATATCAGTTATTGTTTTATAGTTTGTAGTATCAACAGGAGTATACGTTGCTTTATAAGTATGTGTTCCAGCTGTTAATACAACAGTTGCATCATTCCAAGTAAATCTATCAGGAAGAGTTACATCATTTAATGTTTTTCCTTTTACACCAGTAAGTCCAGTTGGTACTGTATAGTCTGGTGTTGCTTGAGTGATTGACCAACTTAAAACTAAATCTGTAGTTGTATTATCTTTCCACTCATAATTAGTTTTATCTTTTAAGGATACTGTAATGCTATAATTTCCAACATTAGTAGCCTTAATATCTCCAGAAACATTCATCTTAGTTGAATCAAAATTACTACCATCTGAAACTATTTCATCACCAGTATATTCAAAAGTATTTTCAACTAAAGTTACTTTTTCAAGTTGGGCTTTTTTAATAGTAAATGCTACACTAAATGTTCCAGTGTAATTTGCATTAGTATCAGGAACTTTATATGTTACTGTATAAGTACCAGCATTTGTAGGAGCAGTAGCACTACTATATGATGTAGAACCAGTTCCCTCGTATAATACTTTTAAATCACTAACATTTACTGTTCCAGCATTAACACTAATTGTTCCTGTTGGCATTTTAGGTGTTCCATCATAAGTAAATGTTTCATTATTAGAAAGTCCTGAAATATTTACATCAGTTTTATTAACAACATGAACTGTAAAATCTTTTGTTGTTTCTTTCCATTCAGGAGTATCATCTCCACCAAGATTTACTTTCACTGCTGTAACAGTAATTACAACATCACCTTCAGTATCTCCTGCTACAAATTCTTCGTTTACAGAATCGTAAGTAAGGGCTGTTCCTGATTTAATAGTAAAATCAATGTTTCCTTCATTTCCAGT
This sequence comes from uncultured Mycoplasmatota bacterium, assembly GCA_900556025.1. The sequence goes on along the minus strand of USNG01000039.1, from coordinate 12,223 downwards.
TACTGATTGTTCTAAATATTCTTTTGATATAGAACCATTAACTCTTACATATTGATCTGCAATTGCTAAAGGTTGATCTGCACTTTTTACTGTTAAGGTACCATTTACATGTGTCCCAAATGTATAGTTACCAGTAATATCTTCACCATTTCTCATTACTTTAACATTGCTTACAGCATTATTAGAAGTTCCTACAAATTTTTGACTACCAGTAATTGTAGCTTCTAACATATCACCAGATACTAATACATTATCTGTATATGCATAAGTATTTTTTGTTAATTCAGTACCATCAAATACTTTATTGTCTGAACCAGCTGTTACAACTATTGGTGTTGCAATAGGATTTACTGTTAATTTACCAGCAGATTTTACAATATTAGAGTAACAATTAGTTACATCAACACCTTCTGCATTTGTTATTGTAACACTTGCAATTGTGTTATTTCCATCAGCTGTATCTTTAAAATCTTTTACTTTACCAGTAATTACTGCAGTAACTTTATCACCATTAGGTAATTTATTGTCAGCTACTGCACTTGCATTATTTGCCCATAAAACATCATAAGCATTTTTTGTGTGTTCTGTTCCATCATATGTAAATGTTTCATCATGACTTTTTACTTTTACTTCTGTAGTAATTGGTGTGATTTCAAAAGGAACACTAGCTTCACTTGCTGTATAATTTGGATTTATAATACTTAAAGTAGCTTTATATTCTCCTACTAATATAGGTAGTTTATTTCCTTTATTTACATAGTTTCCAGAAGTATCTTTCTTAGAATAAGTGATTTCATAGTCGCCAGTTCCTAGTTCGCTAACTCCTGTTGCAGTTGGAGTTTTATCAGTGCCATAAACCCAAGTACTATCTAAACCACTAATACCTAATCCTGTTAATTGTTTTGGTTCAACTTTTAATGTAACTGTTGCCGTATAATTACCATTACTATCAGTTACAGTAATTGTTGCTGTGTAAGTTCCAACAGGAAGTCCTTCTTTTGCCTTAATTTTATAATCTGTATTTGTTGCACCAGCACTAACTGTTGGTGATGTACTAGGTCCTTCAACAGTAAAATTAGAACTATCTACTGTTACATTTTGAATTTGTAAATCAGAACCACTTATATTTTTAATTGATATACTATTAAGACTAGGTGTTTCCTTATAAGTTTCATTTATTTCTACATTATTTACTTCAAAGCCATTAACTTTTTTTATAATAATGTAAGGATTTTCTCCTCCTGTTGAATAAAAATCTTCAACTAAAGTATTTCTATCTTTTTCAGTTAAAACTGGAGCCCCTGTTGTATAAGGTAGTTCTTGAAAGTATGCTTTAGAATTAGGATCAATTACATTATCTAATTTCATTTTTCCTAATTTATTACTTCCTAATTTGCTTGCAAGTCCCATCACTTTCAATGACTCAAAATTAAAATTGAATTTAATATCTGAATCTGAATCATCACTAGTGTGAAAAAGAGACTTCTGATCACCGACTTTAAATACAGCGTCTTTTACTTTTACATCAACAGTAATATTTCTACCATTTGTATAGTATTTATTAGAAAAGAAAGAAAAGTAACTATTAGTTGAACTAATCATTTCATAATACCCACCATCAATAGTTAGTCCAAATTTTTTTATTTCCTCATCATGAATAACATCATAAGTAGTAAAATTAATGCTTTTTTTTGTAAGAATCTTACCAGTTTTACTACTACTACTATCCTTAATAGTTAACTTACTATTAAAGTTATAATAGTAATCGTTAATTGCTTCATCATAATCAGACATTCCATAATTAAATGAAAGACCTTCGGAACCTGTATCTAATGTTTGCCCATTTAATTCAAGAGTAATGTCATTAACAACATAAAAATTTAGGTACTTTGTTAAAGTAATATCTTTTGTTAATTTAATTTCATTTATCTCAGAATCAATTCCTTTTGATGCATTAATTAGCTCTTCCTCATTCTCTACTGTGATTGTTTTTGCATTTACATTAGTTAGTCCTATAGTAAATAAGGCTATAAATGTAAATACTATTGTAGTCATCTTTTTGACTAAATTATTTTTTTTCATTTCTTATCCTCCTTATCATGATTATATCATAAACTTTTATAATTTAAAACATATTTTTTTATTTTATTTAATTTTTTATATCCTATAATATAAATATTTAGCAAAGAAAAAAGATAACCAATTATTATAAATGTTTATAATAATAGTTATCCATTTTTATTTCTTATCATAGTCTTCAAGAAAACTCTTATATTTACCATCTTTCTTAGTACCAAGTATACAATTTAAATTAACGTTATTCATACTAGTAAATATATTACGATCAATACTAGGATTAATTTTCTTTAATTCTTTTATTAATTCTTTGATTTCTTTTCTCTTACTTGCACCATTACTATTATTAGATAAAGTAACATTCTCAGTAAATCTACAAGCACAATTTATAAAGGTTAATTTGTTATAATTTTTCCAAGAAATAATTGAAGCTTCTTCTACTAAATATAATGGTCTTATTAATTCCAAACCTTCAAAATTATCACTATGTAATTTAGGCATCATTGTCTTTACCTCTGAGCCATAAAACATTGATAATAATGTTGTTTCTATTACATCATTAAAATGATGTCCTAAAGCTATCTTATTGCATCCTAGTTCTTGAGCTTTATTATATAAATATCCTCTTCTCATCCTAGCGCACATATAACATGGACTCTTAGAATCAATATTAGCTACAACATCAAATATATCACTTTCAAATATTTCAATTGGTACATTTAAAGTTTTAGCATTATCTATAATAAAATCTCTATTATATTGATTATAACCAGGATCCATAACAACATATCTTGCTTTAAATTTTACTTTTCCATGTCTTTCTAATTCTTGAACACATTTAGCAAGTAAAAATGAATCTTTACCACCACTTATACATACCATAATATTATCATTTTCATTAATTAACTCATAATCTTGAACAGCTTTAACAAACTTACTCCATATTTCTTTTCTATATTTTTTAATTATAGTTCTCTCAATATCTTTATACTTTTCCATTTTTACTCTTGCTCCTTATAAATATTATCAAACACCCTTAAAAATTCAAGAATTTCATCCATAGTAGTCAAATGAGATAAACTAACTCTAATAGAAGACATAGATAAAGCTTTATCCTGAGTTAAAGCATATATCATTTTAGAAGGCGTTTCAGCTGGACAACATGATGTTTTAGTAGATACATATATATTCTTGTCATTAAATCTTTTTTGTAATTCAGTTGCTTTAATTCCTTTCACACTAAAATTAATAACATGAGGAATAGAATTATCACGATTATTAATAAACACATTCTTTTTAAGCTTTAAATCATCTTTAATAACTTTATTAAGTTTAGATATATATTCATATCTCTCATTCATTTTAGATAATGCGATTTCTAATGCTTTATCACACGCAACAATACTAGCAGTCTCAGGTGTTCCACTTCTATATATAGTAGTAGATTTTCCTCCATTTATTTGTGGCTTTAAACTAACATGTTCTTTTTTTATAAGAATACTTATTCCTTGTAAACCATAAAACTTATGTGGTGTAACAGTAATTAAATCTACATTAGAAAAATCAATATCAACCTTCCCAACACTTTGACTAGCATCACTATGAAAATAACAATTTGGATATTTTTTTAATAATTCACCAATTTCTAAAATAGGTTGCTTAAGCCCTATTTCACTATCAACAGCACACACACTAACTAAAATAGTATCATCTCTAATCATAGATTTTAAAGCTTCAATATCAATAAGACCATTAGAATTTATTGGTATTAACTCTACTTCAAATCCCATTTCTTGCATAACCATCGCAGAACTAAGTATTGAATTATGCTCTAAACTACTTATAAGAACATGCTTTCCTTTATTTTTATATCTTTCACAAATACCCTTAATAACTAAATTATTACTTTCACTAGCACCACTAGTAAATATAATCTCTTCCGGTTTTACTCCTAAATTTGAAGCTATATTAGAAACACTTTTAGAAATAAGTTCACGTGCTTTATTACCCATATCATGATTAACATTAGGATTACCATAATATTTCTTACTAACATCACAAAACACATCTAATACTTCACTTTCTACAGGAGTAGAAGCAGCATAATCTAAATAAATCATATTAATCCCTCTTTTTAACCAAACATATTATATCTTATTTTAAAGAATTAAAAAAGAACTTTTAACAGTTCTTATAAAAATTAACACTTTCTTCTCAAATACTCACTATATATCATAGCAATTATAATAATTATTGCAGGAACTATATAAAAAGAAAAAGTATTATTAATATTGAATATAGCAGTAGCATTAATAAAAGAATGAGCAATAATAGTTGGAATAATACTACCAGACTTAATAAATATCATAACAAATAAATATCCTAGTATAAAAGCATAAAATATTTGAAATAAAGTAGATATCATAGGTGCACCATTTAATAGATTAACTATATGACCAGCACCAAAAGTAACAGATGTCACAATAATAGCTCTCTCAATATCAGTTTTCTCAATCATTTTAAATAAAAATCCCCTAAAAATAACTTCTTCAATAAAACCTACACATATCATACTAATAACATAAAATAATATTTCAATTCCACTATTATTAATATTTATTCCATTATATAAATTAACACACGCAACAATTACTAATGGAATAAAATAAAGGCATTTACGAGTATTTTTAGGCTTAACCAACCCAAAATACTTAAGATACTTATTCTTACAAATAAATGCTGTCAAAATAGATACTAAAATCAAATTAACAATTGCTGTTTTATAACTATAATTACCAAAATATTGAATACATAAAGAATTACTAATCACATAAATCAAAATTAATCCAATAACAAACCACAATTCATGTTTTTTATATAACTTATTCATTTCCTTCACCCAAAATCTACAAATCTATGTCTTTTATAAGTAAGATTTCCTTCCATTCCTTTTGAATACTTTTTATATATAGAATATTTAACAGAAAATTCTTTAATACCTTCACTAGTTTCAAAATATAAATTATATTCTTTCTTTAATTATATCATCATTTTTTAATTTTCCCATCAATAATAACACTTCTGATCTAAGTTTTACTTTCTTTCTAAAACACAAACTGTTTCTACATGTTTAGTTTTATTAAACATATTTATTCCTTCTATTTTAGTAAGATTATAATTAATTAATAATTCTATATCTCTTTTTAATGTTTTAGGATTACATGATACATAAACTATTCTTTTAGCTTTAGAATTATTTAAATACTTAATTACATCTTTAGAAAGTCCACATCTAGGAGGATCTACTACAATAACATCATAATTACATTTAGAAACTATTTTAGCATCACCACATATAAAATTAATATTATTTAAATTATTTAGTTTTTTATTAATATTAGCATTCTTTATAGAACTAGAATTAATCTCTACACCAGTAACACTATTAAAATTCTTACTTAAATATATTCCAATAGTTCCAGTACCACAATATAAATCTAATAAATTATTACCACTTAACGCATACTCTCTTACTTTGTCATACATTATTTTCATATTTTCAGTATTAACTTGAAAAAAAGCATCAGGATATATACTATATTTAAAACCATTAACATCCATAATTATATAAGGATTGCCATAAATAAGCTCATTATTTAAATAAACAGAATTAACTTGATCAAATAATCCTTTATCATTAAAAGTCTCTCTATTTCCTTTAAATACAACCATAATCTCATTATTAGAAACTCTAACTACAACAGATTCAATATTATATAAATCACATTCTTTTAAATAATTATATATTTTATTAATTCTTTCATCAACTAACAAACACTCATCAAAACAAATTAAATCATGACTATTCTCACTATAATAACCAATCTTACCATTCATAACATGAAAAGTAGCTTTATTTCTATAATTAAATTCATTATTAGTTAATATATTAATATCATCAATATTAAATAACTCACACAACTCTTTTTTCTTATTTTCTAGTTCTATATCAAATGAAGCATGTAAAAAAGAACATCCACCACATTCAAAATATTTATCACAAACTTTATTATTTCTAAATTTACTTTTTTTAATAAATCTTATTATTCTTCCAACTGCATATCTCTTTTTAATATCTATAATTCTTATAGTAACTTCTTCATCTTTTAAAGCACATGGAACAAATACAACTAAATTATCTATTCTAGTTATTCCATTCATATTATTATCTATATCATTTATAATTACATCATATTCATCATTTAATTTCATACTTTTCTCCACTAATAAATCAATTATATCATACATCATAATAAAAAGTCTCAAAAGAGACTTAATTACTATTTTAATGCAAAACCTGATACTGTACCTCTAGGATTAATAATTCCTTTTTTATTATCTCTAGGTGTATTTATAAGTTTATTTTCAATTACTAATGTAGCACTTGATCCTCCATCTAAATTAGCTGCATTATAAGCACCATATTTTAATAAAACATCTATCATTTCAGTATAATTAGGTCCACTATATACAAATTTAGTATTAGTAACTAAAAATAAAACTATCCCATCTTTTCTTTGCCCAATTGCTACTCTAGGAGCATTACCACTTCTTCCATTACCAACCGTTTTCATAGCTTCTCCATTAATAATCAAAAATGGTCCAAATTCAACAGCATCTCTAATACCCATTTCTAATGCTTCTACTCCTGTAGCTCTAGTTAAAACTAATTTATTATCTTTATTAAATCCAATTAATTCACCTTTTCTATTAGAATCAGTAGCCCATATTATTTCACTATCTTTAATAATATATCCAACTGGATAATCAGAAGATAATCCATAAGAATCTTGCTTAAATCTACCAGCATTTATACATACTTTAGATTTAGTTCTCTTACACATAGAAACCATATTTTCACCATAAGCCCCAGCCCCAAGTTTAGTTTTAGTAACAACATGTATTTTAGAAGGATCATATATAGCAACTAAAAATGCATCATAATTACCAACTTTAGTCTCTATAAGCTTATAATCATTATTTCCTTCTTCTCTTATTAATATCTCTTTGTCATATTCATTTTCATAAGTATATTTAGGTTCAGTATCAATAATAATACTATCTAAATCAACTTGATCAGTAAGAGGTACATAATAGTTTTCATTCATAGTTTTTTCTATCATTTTATCATTATAAAATATATATGCAAAATATTTATGAGACATAGTATTCATAGAAGTATTAATCCACCAAGTTCTAATATCACTAACAGGCCCATAAAATAAGAAGAATCCAACTAAAGCAATAACATCTAATATAACTATTATTATAGTAAACTTTCTCACTTTGACACCCCACTATCTAAAATATATGGATTATTTAATGAACCATCTCCATCACTAATTTTATTTTTATTTATACAAACATTAAAATTAATATTTCTTATTATATTAGGTTTAACATTATAAACACTATTATTATAAATATATATTTGATCTTTATCATAAGGAGTAGATAAATAATAATTATTCTTATTTTCTTTATCAAATATAGGCTCAATTATACTATTAACTCCAATTTTACTCTTAACTATTTCTTTAGTAACGTTTGTATAATCAAAATTATATTCTCCAGTATAAGTATCACAATCAACTAATAAATCTTTATATTTTAATTCATTATAAATAGTATTATTTAAATATTGTCCTAATCCTTCATTAATATTAAATATATTATTTTTATTAGAAAAACTATATTTAATATTTCCATTCTTATATATATCATTTAATTGTAATTTTAATATTTCATTATTTGCTTCACTTACTCTATATAAATCATTATCTAATTTAACATAACTAGCAAAATATAAGTCTTTATTTTCTATTTTGTATGGATCATCTTTACTACCATTTCCACGTATATAACGAGTTAGATTATTTAAAGTAATAACAGGTTTAACTTGATACAATAATTCAGGTTTAACTAAAGATAAATTCCCATTATTTAAAACCCAAACATTATTTTGATTAGTATTACTAAGCCATATAACATCTTCACTATCTAAATAACTTCCATTATTATTTTTACTATTTAAGTAATCATTTAGTGATAATAGTTTTATATAATCAATTTCTATATCATTACAACTAATATTATTTATATCACTAATATCATCACTACAATAAGGACTTTTAATTAATAAATTACTTTTAATATTATTATAAAAAACATCATTTAAATATTTATTTAAATTAGAAGATTTATAATTAGTATTTTCTTTATCATAAGATAAATAATTCAAAGTATCATCCATTATCATTTCAATAGTATTATCTTTATTTATTTTAATAATTCTAAATAACATATTAGAATATTCTATATAATTATTTACATCTTTCCCTTTAAAAATAAATATATTTTCTATATTATATAGTCCATCTCCGTCATTAACAGTATTTTTTTTAATTTCATTTGTAAGTAAAGTTACTTCTTTATTATTACTATCTTTAGGAGCTAATTTATTTTTATAATAAAACATTCTATATCCAAAAAAGCTTAAGCAACTTACTAAAAATATAATACTTACCATATCAAAACAAAGTTCTATTTTATTTATTTTTTTACGTCCATTCATTTTTACTACACCTGCTATTATAAAGTATAACAAATAAATAAGTATTATTCAACAAACAAAAAAGTATGTATAAAACACACTTTATTCATTATTCTTTTCTAAATCTTTAAATATTGATTTTCCAATACCGAGTTCATTTTTAATATTCCAGTTATCAAGTATTGTAGCTCCAATATCAGCAAATGTATCTCTATCAGGTAATCTAACACCTTTCTTAAATAAATGAGAATACATAAGTACTGGAACATTTTCACGAGTATGATCAGTTCCTTTAAATGTAGGATCATTACCATGATCAGCTGTAATAATTAATAAATCACTTTTCTTAAGATTTTTAAGTAATATAGGTAAATAATAATTAAATTCTTCTAAAGCTTTTTTATATCCTTCTCTATCTCTTCTATGACCATATAACATATCAAAATCATTTAAGTTTCCAAATACAAATCCTTCAAAATCAGCTTTAGCAAAATCAATAAGTTTCATCATACCATCAATATTATCTTTTGTTTTAATAGCAGTAGTAATATCTTTACCATTAAATATATCAGAAATCTTTCCAATAGCAGTAGTATGAATACCATTCTTTTCAAGTAAATCTATAACATTTAGTGGTGGATCTAAAGCATAATCATGTCTTTTTGGAGTTCTTGTAAAGTTACCAGGTTTTCCAATATAAGGTCTAGCTATAATTCTAGCAATTTTATATTCGTCCCCTTTAGTTAATTCTCTAACCTTTTCACAAATATCATATAATTCTTCTACAGGAATAATATCTTCATGAGCAGCTATTTGTAATACAGAATCTGCTGAAGTATACACAATAAGTGCTCCAGTCTTCATTTGCATTTCACCTAAATCTTTAATAATTTCAGTGCCACTCGCAACACAATTACCAATAACATCTCTACCAGTAACTTTTTGAATTTTAGAAATTAATTCAAGAGGGAATCCATCAGGATAAGTCTTATAAGGAGTCTTGCTAACTGTCCCCATCATTTCATAATGTCCATTTAAAGTATCTTTAGCTAAATTAATAGGTTTAGCTTTCATATAAATACCCCTAGTACCTTCTACATGTTTACCAATTAATTCAGTAAGACCCATTTTTTCTAAAACATCTAAATTATATGAGTCACCTATAGTATGAAGTAAAGTATTAGCTCCAGTGTCACCATACTTACTAGCATCATCTGCTTCACCAATACCAACACTATCCATAACAACTAAAAATATTCTTTTAAACATTAACATTACCTTCTTTCTTACTCCTATTAAAATATTCATTATAATTATCTTTTATAAAATTATTGGCTAAATGAGTATATATCTCAGTAGTAACAACATTTTCATGCCCAAGTAACTCTTGTACACTTCTAATATCTGCTCCACATTCTATCATATGAGTAGCAAAACTATGTCTTAAAACATGAGGAGTTATTTCTTTATCAATATTTTGTTTTAAAGCAACCTGGCCAATTATTTTATATAAACCTTGTCTAGTCATTCTCTGACCATGATTATTTAAAAATAACGAATCAGTAGGCTTTTGATTTTTAACAAACAACAGTTGTCTATATTTACTAATATACATATCTAAATAATTAACAGCTATCTTTGATAATGGAACAATCCTTTCTTTACTACCTTTACCATATACATTAATAACCATATTTTTTAAATCAACATTTATTATATCTAAATTAACAAGTTCACTAGCTCTAAGACCAGTCGCATATAAAACTTCTAACATAGTTTTATTTCTATAATCAAAAGCATCTTTAATCTCTATATCTAATAATTTATCAACCTCTTCGATAGATAAATAATTAGGAAGTTTCTTCTTTCTTTTTAAGCTTTCAACATCTTCGCTAACATTAACAAATCCTTTATAAAGTGATAAAAATTTAAAAAAACTTTTTATACTAGCAATACTTCTATTAATAGAACTATCATTCTTATTTGGAAGTAAATGCAATATATAATTATCAATATCTTTTTTAGTAATATCTATTATATCTTTATTAGTATATTCTAAAAAGTATCTTATATCTCTCATATAAGATTCAACTGTATTACTAGAATAATTTTTATCAATTAATAAATAATTATTAAAGTCATTAACAAATTCTTTATTCTCTATATCTATCATACATGACAATTATATTATATTTTTTTTGATATTTATAGTCATTTTTACATAAGTTTACATAATATTTAAAAACTTATACTTTAATTTTATATTTATTATTGATAAAATAATGAAAGGTGATTTATATGGAACTACTTACGAATAAATTAAGGCCTACTCATCTTAAAGATGTTTTAGGTCAAGAACACTTAATTGGTAAAAATAAAATATTAACTAATTTAGTAAAAGAAAAAAAGTTATTTAATATAATTTTATATGGCAAAAGTGGTATTGGTAAAACAACTATAGCACTTGCTTTGATGAACGAATTTAATCAAAGATATAGAGTTCTTAACGCTACTATTAATTCAAAAAAAGATTTTGAAGTTGTTATTGAAGAAGCAAAGCTTTATAAAGGTATTATATTAATAGTGGATGAAATTCACAGAATGAATAAAGATAAACAGGATATACTACTCTCTTACATTGAAAGTGGTTTAATAACTTTAATAGGTCTTACAAATTCTAATCCATATCATTCAATTAATCCAGCTATAAGAAGTAGATGTCAATTATTAGAATTACATTCACTTACAGAGAAAGATGTAGAAAAAGGTTTAAAACGAGTAAAAGAAGTATTGCCAGATATAATAATGGACAATAAAACTATAAAGTATATAGCTACTCTATCAGATGGTGATATAAGATATGCTTATAATCTAGTAGAATTTACTTATTATGGTTACAATAAAGAAGTCACAATAGAAAATATAAAGAAAACAAATAACACACCATCATTCTTTACAGATAAAAATGAAGATGGTCACTATGATATGCTATCAGCATTTCAAAAAAGCATTAGAGGAAGTGACGTAGATGCAGCCCTTCACTATTTAGGAAGACTTATAGTTAGTGGAGATTATGATTCAATTTATAGAAGAATGCTAGTAACTGCATATGAAGACATAGGCCTTGCAAATCCAAGTATTGGACCAAAAGTAGTTGCAGCTATAGAAGCAAGTGAAAGAATTGGTTATCCAGAATTAGTAAAACCATTAAGCGTTGCAATAATAGATATGGCACTAAGTCCAAAAAGCAATTCAGCAGATTCAGCAATAATGTCTGCTATAAATGATATAAATGCTGGAAATGTCGGAAGAATACCAGAACACATAAAAACAACTTCACCTAATTACAAATACCCACACAATTACCCTAATTATTGGGTAGACCAACAATATATGCCAGACAATTTAATTGGTAGAAAATACTATTCACCAAGAAATAACAAATATGAAACTGAAATGACAAAATTTAACAACTCAATAAAAAATTATAAGAAATAAATCTTATAATTTTTATTTTGTTATCTTATTAAATCC
>USNG01000038.1 GCA_900556025.1 uncultured Mycoplasmatota bacterium | reverse complement strand
TTAGAACAATTAATTCTAATATTAGTTTATCTTTAGGTATGGTTGGTGCTTTATCAATCGTAAGATTTAGAACAGCTATAAAAGAACCAGTTGATACAGGATTCATGTTTTGGGGAATAGCTGCAGGTATTATGTGTGGAGCAGGATTATATATTCCTGCTTTAGTAGCGACTTTAATGGTTGGTGTATTATATTTTGGAGCATACTTAATGGGATTTAGAACAGCTAATAGATATTTATTGGTATTAAAATATAAAGCAGATGCTCATAATGATGTAGTTAAAAAATTAAAATCTTTAAAGAAATTTAAAATAAGAAGTAAATCAATATTTAAAGATGAAGTAGAACTATCATTAGAAGTAGATATTAAAGAAAATAATAAAAAACTAGCTAATATAGAAACTACTATAGTTGATCAATTTAATAATGTAGACGGAGTTATAAATGCAAGCTTAATTGCATATCAAAATGACTTCGGAGATTAGAGGTAAATTATGTCTAGAAGAAAAGTACTAAAAATTACTCCTATCTTAGTTACACTAAATGTTTTTATATTATTATTTATAATAGGATTTTACACATTTAGATTAATTAAATATTATAAGTTAGAAAATGGTAAAAATGCTTCAAATAATACAAATTTACTTGTTGATAAAGTGTTAAAAGATGAAAGTTATCTAGATCAAACAAAAGGACTAGTTAAAAATGATGATAAAACTTCTTACACTTATAAAGGAAAAGTAGATGATAATTATCTAATATATTCTGGAAATTTATATAGAATATTAGGTATTGATAATGAAAAAAATATAAGGGCTATTAGTGAAAATGTTATTACTATGATGTATTCAGGACTTGAAAAAGGATATGATGATTCATATGTTAGTAAGTGGTTGAATGATACAGAAAAATCAAAATTTACTAAAGAGTTATATGGTTTAGATTTATTAACTAATTCATTTAGATGTGAAGATAAAGTTGATGATATGACAAAAATTACATGTGAAAATCTAAATATGTCAAATAAAGTTACAATATTATCACTTTATGACTATTATAATGCAGGTGGTAAATCAAGTTTCTTAAATAATGGAGAGACATATTATTTATCAACAACCGATTTATCTAATGGAACATATTTCATAACTGAAACTGGAGAAATAGCAAAAGATCAAGTTAGTACTAAGTTACATGGAGTAAGACCTATCATAACTTTATCATCTAAAACAGAATTGTTAAGTGGTAATGGTTCTAAAAATAATCCATATGTAGTAGAAAAACATGACATTAATGAATTAAAAGATGTTTATGTAGGAAACTATATTGAATTAGATGGAAATAAATATAGAATTATAGAAAAAGCAGCAGATAGTGTTAGAGTAGCAGGTATTGAAGCAATCAAAAAAGATAACAAATTAGTTGAAACAACATTTGGTACTACTTCAAATAAAATAAATGTTAAAACAGGAATAGGCTTATATCTAAATAAAGATGTTTTAACTTTATTAAAGAATAATAAAAATATAGTAGACTCATCATGGAATGTTGGAACATTAGCTTTAGATAATTTAGACTATACTGCATTAGAAAATGAAAAAGTAACTATGAAAATAGGTATGTTAAATATATCTGATAATTTCATAGGTGATGTTAAAAATGTATTTACTTTAACAAGAGGAATAGAATCAGATTTAATAATAAATGTTATTAAAGAAAATGGAACTGTATTTGGTGATAATATCTCATCAAAATATAATGTTAGAATAGCATTTAACTTAAAGAATGATTTAAAGATTAAAAATGGAACTGGAACACTTAACAATCCATTTATACTAGGAGAATAAAATGAAAAAGAAAAAAAGTAAGTTTATAATATTTTTAATGGTTGTAGACGTTTTAGCTTTAATAAGTTTCTTTGTAGTTTATGGACCATTTTCATTCTTTAGAGATTTTTGGGTAACAACAGCTATGACAACTAAGTCACATCATTACTTTGCTTATGTATTTTATAGTGAAGAAGAAGTACAAAAAGTATTAGATAACAATAAAGTAATTGAGTCAGAAGATCCAACTGATACATCAAAAATAACATTTAATCCTAACTTTGAATCAGATACATATGAATCTATTTATGAAGAACAAATCTTAAAGAAAGATAATAAAGATGATAGATATAAATTATTAGATATAAGTGGTAAAGGTTGGAAAGGATACATGGTTGTTGTATATGATCCAGCTGATGTAGAACTTGTATTTTCCAAAAAATATGGAAAAGGTGGAGATTATCTTTCAACAATGGCAAATGACGCTAATGCTTTAATAGCTATGAATGCTTCTGGAGTTAATTCAATACCTGGAAGTAATAGAGTCACTGGGAGAGTTATTAAAGATGGAAAAGTTTATGACGTTGGTAGAAAAATAAATAAAGGTGGAGGATTAATAGGTTTTACAAAAGATAATGTATTAATGCTTACTAAAAAGTCTGCAAAAGAAGCTATCAAAGATGGTATGGATAGAGCAGTAGAATTTGGGCCATTCTTAGTTATAAATGGAAAGAAATCAACATTCAAAGGAAATGGTGGTTGGGGAATAGCTAACAGAAGTGCTATTGGACAAAGACAAGATGGAATAGTTTTATTTGTAGTAATTGATGGTAGAACAGCTTCATCTACAGGAATATCAATGCCAGACTTAGCAGAATTATTTGTTAAATATAAAGCATATAACGCTGCTAACTTAGATGGTGGAGGCTCAAGTGCATTATATGCATTTCAAAATGGGAAAGGATCTCTAATTAATAATCCACAAGGATATGGATATTCAGGTGAAAGAAGATTACCAAATGCATGGATGGTTTTATCAAAAGATGATAATAAGGAGGAATAATGATAGAAAAGAAAAATCCAACAATTTATTTAATGTGTGGAAAAGCAAAGCATGGGAAAGACACATTCTCAGCATTCTTAAAGAAAGCATATGAAGATAATGGAAAGAAAATTATTGTAACTCAATTATCAAAATACATAAAATATTATGCTAGAGAAATGACTGGATGGGATTTAAGTGAAGAAACTAAACCTAGAGAATTACTTCAACAACTAGGAACAAGCGTTATAAGAGAATACTTACAAAAAGATGATTTATTTATTAATAGAATGATAGATGATATAGATGTATTCTCATGCTTCTATGATGCAATAATAATAAGTGATGTTAGACTTAAAAAAGAAATACATGATTTAAAAGCTTCATATCCAAATGCAAAAGTAGTTCATATAATAAGACCAGATTTTGACAATGGTTTAACAGAAGAACAAAAAAAACATAAAACAGAAATAGATTTAGATGATTTTACAGATTATGATGTAGAAATTGTAAACACAACATTAGAAAAACTAGAAGAAGATGCTAAAAAATTATACATAGAAACTGAAGGGTAGGTATAAAAAATATGAAAAGTATTAAAAGTGCTAGTGTAAAAGGTAAAAGAGTATTAGTAAGAGTTGACTTTAATGTTCCATTTAAAGATGGAAAAATATTAGATGATAACAGAATAGTAAGCAGTCTTACAACTATTAATTATCTAGTAGAAAAGAAAGCTAAAGTAATTTTATTATCTCACTTAGGAAGAGTTAAAACTGAAGAAGACAAGAAAAAGAACTCATTAAGAATTGTTGCTAAACATCTATCAACTTTAGTAAACACTCCAGTATACTTTATTCCTCAAACAAGAGGAGAACTTTTAGAAACTACTTTAGATAATTTATGTGAAGGAGAAATTGCTGTTATAGAAAACACTAGATGGGAAGATTATCCAAAAACATTAGAGAGTTCATGTGATGAAAAACTATCTAAATATTGGGCTAGTCTAGGAGATATATTTGTGTTAGATGCATTTGGAAGTGCTCATAGATGTCATGCATCAACTTATGGAATATCTAAATATTTACCATCATATGCTGGATTTTTAGTACAAAATGAAACTACTGTTTTAGATAAAGCATTAAAACAAAATAAAACTTTAATTTTAGGCGGAGCTAAAGTTGATGATAAAATAGGTGTAATAAATAATTTAATAAAAACATCTAATAAATTATTAATTGGTGGTGGAATGTGTTTTACATTCTTAAAAGCTAAAGGATATAATATTGGAGAAAGTATATTAAGTGAAGAACATATTGATTACGCTAAAAAATTATTAAAGAAATATCCAAATACAATTATTCTTCCAATAGATGTTGTAACTCAAAATGGAGTAAAAAACATAGAAGATATGAGTGATAAAGATATTGGATATGATATTGGTCCTAAAACAATAAAACTCTTCACAGAAGAGCTAAAAACAAGCAAATTAGTATTATGGAATGGTCCACTTGGAAAATATGAAGATAAAAAATATGAAAATGGAACCAAAAAAGTAATGCAATTTCTAAAAAAACAAAAATTCAATACAATCCTAGCAGGTGGAGATATAACAGGTGCTTCAAAATACTTTAATATTGAATTATACTATATTTCAACAGGTGGAGGTTCTACACTAGAATACTTAGAAGGCAAAAAATTCAAAACACTAGAAAGATTAAATGGTACAGATAAATGAAAAAAGTAATTCTAAATCAAAAAAGTTATCTATTATATAATGATATGATAAATTTCAAAAATGATTTTGATAACATAAATAATATAAACTATGACTTTATATTATTTCCTCCTATATTATATTTAACACTATTCAAAGATGCTAAATATAGTATCGGAACACAAAACTTCTTTAGTTCAAATATGGGATCATTCACAGGTGAATTAAATTTAGAATCTTTAAGAGATATAAATGTTACATACACATTAATTGGTCACTATGAAAGAAGAAAAATCATAGAAGAATCAAAAGAAGTAACTAAAGAAAAACTATTCAAATCATTAAGTAATAAATTTAACACTATTCTTTGTGTAGGAGAGTATAAAAAAACCAAAAAACCATTTAACTATATCAAAAAAGAATTAAATTATTATTTAAAATCAATCGAAACATCAAATTTAAAATACTTATCTATTGTATATGAACCAAACTGGGCTGTAGGTAGTGGAGAAATCCAATGTATTGATAAAATAACAAAAACAATTATTCAAATAAAAGAATATATTAAAACTAAATATAATTTAGATATAGAAGTATATTATGGTGGCTCTATAACTAAAGAAAATGCAAAAAATGTATTTGATGTTAGTGATGGTATTCTTATAGGAAAATCAAGTATCAATATAGATGAATTAAAATCTATTATAAATGAGCTAAATTAATTCTAAATTTTACATTTAGAACTTTTTTTCGACAAAAGATTACATAATTATGCAAATAAAGACAAAATCTCCTGTAGAAATATATATAATTAATGTACTATAATAAATAAAAAGGAACAAAAAGGAGAAAAAATGAAAGTTAAAGTATTCGTAGTAGATGATAATGCAGGAACAGTAAATTTAGTAAAGAAGTACTTTAATGGAGGAAATGAAATAGAAGTAGTTGCAGAAGCATCAGATGGTATGAAAGCAATTAAAATGTTAGATAGTAATTTAGATTTTGATATTATGTTATTAGATTTAATAATGCCAATAAAAGATGGTATTGATGTATTAAAATATATGAAAGAACATAATTGTAAAAGCAAAGTTATAATGATGACCTCATTTAATGATGAAGAAATAATAAGAAAAGTAAGTGAATATGGAGTTAAATATTATGTACTAAAACCATTTGAATTAGAAAGTATAAAAAATAAAGTATTAGATATTTATAATAGTGAAAGAAACAAAAATCAAATATCAGAAATTCAAAGTAAAGATATTCAAATTCAAGTAACTAATCTTTTACATGCTTTAGGTATTCCATCACATATAAAAGGATATCAATATATAAGATCAGCTGTTTTAATGGTATATGGAAATCCTGGATTTATAGGTGGAATAACTAAAGAATTATATCCAGACTTATCAGTTAAATTTAATACATCAACTCAAAGAGTAGAAAGAGCAATAAGACATGCTATTGAGGTTTCATGGCTTAGAGGAGATATAGATTTAATGGATGAAATATTTGGTCATAGTGTAGATATTGATAGAGCAAAACCAACAAATTCAGAATTTATAGTTACTTTAGCAGATAAATTAAGACTTGATATGATTAATCATAACTAATCATATTAAGTTTTTTTCTTTTATAATTTCCTATATTATGTTAGAATATTAACAGGAGAAAATTATGAAAAAAATTATTTTATTAATTTTAGATGGCTTTGGAATAAGAGAAAATAATAATGGAAATGCTATCAAAATGGCAAGTTTACCTAATTTAGCACATATTTTCAAAGAATATTCTGTTAGTCAACTAGAAGCAAGTGGAGAAATAGTTGGACTACCAAAAAGTCAACCAGGTAACTGTGAAGTTGGACATATGACTATAGGTGCTGGAAGAACTGTAATTCAACCATACACAATAATAAATAATAGCATTAAAGATAAAAGTTTCTTTGAAAATGATAATCTATTAGATTTAATGGATCATGTAAATGAAAATAATTCAACACTTCATTTAGTTGGCGTAGTTTCAAATGGAGGAGTGCATTCATGTATTGATCACTTTTATGCTACACTTGCATTAGCAAAAATAAGAAATGTTAAAAGTGTTGTATTTCATTTTATAATGGATGGAAGAGATAATTTAAAAACTAAAGGTATTGACTATATTGGCACATTCATGCAAAAAGCTGAAAAGTTAGGCTTAGGTACAATAGGAACATTAAGTGGAAGGTATTATGCATTAGACACTGATGGAAATTATGATAGAGTAAAAAAAGCATATGATGTTATGGCATATAATATAGGAAATAACTTTTCAGACTACATGAGATGTTTAGAACTACATTATAAAAATAATATAAGCGATGAATATATAAATCCTAGTGTAATAACAAAAGGAAGTAATATTAAAGATAATGATGGAGTATTATTCGTAGACTTTAGACCAGAAAGAAGTGATGAATTAATATCTGCTTTTGTAGATGATTCATTCAATATGTTTAATACTAAAAAATATAAAAATGTTAAATTCATGTCATTATATAGTACAAATGATAAGATAACAGGAGCATTTACGAACGAAACCTTATCAAATACATTTGGCAAATATTTAGCTGACTTAGAATTCAAACAAGCAAGAATTGCAGAAGCATCAAAATATTCACATGTAACATATTTCTTTGATGGAGCAGAAGAGTTTTCAGATAAGAATTTATATAAAATATTAGTACCATCTCCTAAAGTTCCAAGATATGATATGAAACCAGAAATGAATATAACAGAAGTAACTACAGCTGTACTTGATGCAATAGATGAAGATTTTGATTTTATTCTTGTAAATTTTTCAAATCCAGATACTGTTGCTCATACTGGAAATATCCCAGCCTCTATTAGAGCTTTAGAAGCATGTGATGTTTGTACAAAACAAATATTGGATAAAGCAAAAGATAATTTTTATGAATTAGCAATCGT
Source organism: uncultured Mycoplasmatota bacterium (assembly GCA_900556025.1). The sequence goes on along the minus strand of USNG01000038.1, from coordinate 6,640 downwards.
AGCTGATCATGGAAATATAGAATATATGAAAGATGAAGCAGGAAACATATTAACATGTCATACTGATTCAAAAGTTCCTTTTGTAATATGTAATGAAAATATAAAACTACAAAGCACAGGTTCACTAAAAGATGTTATCCCAACAATAGTAGATTTATATGAAATTAGTAAACCTAAAGAAATGACTGGAAATAGCTTAATTGTCAAAAGTGAAAAATAAATTCTCTTGTAAATAGAGAATTTTATTTTGGAACATGATTGTTTTTTACGTAATTATTTTATATAATGATTACAATTGGTGATGATATGAAAAAGAATATAAAATTAATGTTATTTTTATTATTGTTTTTACCACTTGTAGTAAATGCTGCAAGTACATTCAATGAAGGAAAAACAAAAGCAGGAAATTATATAACATCATTTGAAAATTATAAAAGATATATACATATTCCATCAAATAGTAGTTATTATGCTTATGAAAAAGGTGGATATAATTCGACTAATGGAAATGGATTTAAAAATGGTGGATTCATAAGTTCATTTGAATATAACCTTTCATTAGAAAACAACTTTTCATGGCTATCTCCAGGAATAGGATATTGGACATTATCAAAGAAAAGTGATAATGAATATTATTATATTGCTGATAAGCTATATTCAAAGGATAAAAATAGTATATCATCAGCAAGAATAACTGAATATGTAATAAATACTGCAAAAATAAAAGGAAGTGGAACAGTTTCAAATCCATGGTATTTTGTAGATGCATTTAGAATTAGATTAAGAAGTAATAACGAAAGTTATGGTAATTTGGGAACGGGTAGTAATTTAGGGCCTAAAGAATTAGATATTGAAAAAGGTAGTACTAAAACAATAGGTTTCATAGCTAATCCAGGATACAGTATTTCAACATCAAATATTTCAAACTGTGCTAAAGAATATTTTGAAGTAAACTCTAATAACATAACTGTTAAATCATTAGATAGAGACTTAAATTGTATAATTAATTTTGAACCAAAACAATATACTGTAACACTAAAATCTAATGGTGGAACACCAGCAAGCTATATTCATAAAGTTACTTATAAAGAAAAATATGGAAGTATGCCAGAGCCATCAAGAACTGGATATACTTTTGCTGGTTGGTATACAGCAGCAAGCGGAGGAAATAAAATCAGTGCTGATTCAGATGTAACAATAACAAGTAATCAAACACTTTATGCTCATTGGAATGCAAATGTATACACAGTTACATTCAACGGAAATAATGGAACAATGGGTTCAACCACAACAAAGAATGTTAGTTATGGTAGTACGTATGGAGATTTGTCAGGAATAAGAGTAACAAGAACTGGTTATACATTCACAGGTTGGTATACAGCAGCAAGTGGAGGAACAAAAGTTACAAGCACAACAAAAGTAACACAAGCAAAAGATCATACACTTTATGCTCACTGGAAATTAGGAACTTATACAGTTACACTTAATGCTGCAGGTGGACAATTAACAAAATCATCTATACTTGTTACTTATACACAAAAATATGGAACAATCCCAACTCCTACAAAACTTGGATATACATTCTTAGGATGGTATACAGCCGCAAGTGGAGGAACACGAGTAACAAGAGATACAAGAGTAACACAAACAAAAAATCACACACTTTACGCACATTGGAAAGCAGATAGAATTACATGTCCAGAATTAACATATAAATGTAGTAATACATCTAAAGGTTCAGACTATAAACTTACATATAATGGAAAATGTGAAGTAACATGTGAAAATGAGAATTGGAAAGTTAAGTTCCTAACATCTGGTACATTGACAACAACAGTATCATTAAATGTAGACGTCTTCCTAGTAGGCGGCGGCGGTGGTGGATATACAACTTCTTACAGTGTTGGAGGCGCAGGCGGTGGTGGATATACAAAAACTGTTAAGAATATTACACTACAACCTAATACATACAAAATTGATGTTGGCGCTGGCGGAGGCGGTGGCCAAAACGGAAAGAGTAGCACGGTCAAACTAAATAACGCAATAATAAATGATTTATCAGCAGAAGGTGGTAAAACCGGAACTATAGCAAGCGGATGTTGTGGAAACTGTTCATGGGGAGGAGCAGGAGGAAACTACGGCGGGGGATGGTCTGATTGCAACCAAGGAACACCATTCTATCCCTCTACATTTGGTGGTGGCCAAGGAAGCACAACATGTGAATTTGGAGAAGGAACTACAACAAAATGTAACGCAGGAGTAAAACAATATTCTGGTGGAGGATGCTGTGGTTGTTGCTTTACTCCAAGCGCTGGTGGTGGAGCATGTTCTGGTGGTTCAGGACAAGCAAACACTGGTGGCGGAGGCGGAGCTTACTATTTAAATGTTGGATCAGGTGGTTCAGGAATAGTAATCTTCAGAGATAAAAGATAACAAAAAAAGTTGACTTAATAGGAAAAGTCAACTTTTAATTTAAAGAAAAAATCAAAAAAATAATTAACAAATACTTTTATTTATTTACATTAAAATAAAAGTATGTTAAACTAGAATATATAATAGAAAGTAGGGAAGAAGAATGAATGAAAATAATCCTATAGGGGGGGAAATTAATCAAAATACTATACCTACTGATGTAAATGCACAACCAACACAACCTGTTGCACCTGCACCTACACCAGAAGTAGCAAATATTCAAGAACCTGCTCCAGTAGCTGAGACACCAGCTCCAGTAGTAGGGGCAGCACCTGTAGTAGAAGCTACACCAACTGTAGCACCAACTCCAGAAGTTGCACCTGCACCAGTAGCTGAAACACCAGCTCCAGAATCAACTGTTACATTTGCTTCAGAGCCAACAACAAGTGAACCAGCTGCACCAGCTGAACCATCAATGGTATCAAGCAATGTTGCATATGGTAAGGCTAAAGAAGAAACAACAAAAACAGATAATGGAAAATATACATTACCAGGAGAAGCAAATCAAAACAATGTTTTAGCAACAGGTGGAGATAAACCAGCAAAAGAGAAAAAAGGTTCAAAAGCACCGATATTTATTATTAGCGTTGTATTGATTCTAGTAATTCTATTTTTAGTTTATTATTTCGTACTTATGACACCTAAAAATGTATATGACAAAATAATGAATGATATTTTCGATACATTTGAAAACGTTTTAAAAACAACAGATGAATCTAATAAAGAAGTAGAAATTAGTACAATAGGACTAAGTGGAAAAGCAACAATATCAAGCAATGATATAAAAGCCTTAGATGGCGTAGGAATCACATATGACATAAATATTGATACATCTCAAGATAAAACAAAAGCAAAAATAGAAATAGATAAAAATTCAAAAGCTTTAACTGATATATTAATATATTTAATTAATGGAGATTTAATTCTAGATCCAAATGTACAAAATACTTTAATTAAATTAGATCCTAAACAATATAATTTAGAATCAGTAGCTAATCTAAATGTTGGAAAACAATCTACAAAGGATTTGATTTATTTAGTTAACAAAGTAAGAAATGTTTTCTTACAAGATGTAAATGAAGATAAGATTTCAAGAAGCATTGCATATAAAGAAGTATCAAAAGATCAAAAAGTGTTCTCACTTAAATTAACTTATGATATGGATAATGCTGAAATCAATAGTATTTATAAAAATATGTTGAATGCTATTAGCAAAGATAAAACTACATTAACTACAGTAGCAAGATTCATGGGATTCGAAGAAGACAATGTTGAATTAGTACAAAAACAATTAGAAGCATTAGCTAATAAACACGTTGAAATTCAAAAAATTCATTTAGAATTCTATCGTACTTTAGCAGGAACTGATACAGTAGCATGTGATGTTGATAGTGATACATATAAAATTAGTGTTGGTTCATTAAATGATATCTATTTTGCAACAATAACAAAAACAGTTGAAAAAGATGGAGTAATTCCATTTACAATTGATTTTGAATATGATACATTCAACAAAAGATTAATTGGAACAGTAAAATATAAAAATGCAAAAGGTGAAGAGGATACATACGAATTTGATATATCACAAGCTAAGATAAATAACACAAGAACAGAAATAAAAGCAACTGTTAAATATAAAATACCTTCAAAAACAAATGAAGTATATACAATTGATTTTAAATTAGATATGGATACAAACAAAAATTATGAAATGCCAGATACTAAAAATGCTGTACCATTTGAAATGATGCCTGCACAAATGCAATTAGCTGTTGGTCAAGGAATTCAAAAATTCTTAGGATTTGTTAAACAAGTAACAGATGCACTAAATATGTAAAAAAATAAGGAAAATCGAGAAAAAATACTTGATTTTTCTTTTATTTTGCCTTATAATCATGTAGAAACGACTGGCGATGATGTGCAAGGTTGCTGATACACCAGGTTAGGTTGAATTAAAAATCTAATTAATGTCAGGTAATTTGCATTGAGCAAGTCTATAGAAAAAAATATAGGCGAAGGAGGAAATTAATATGTCTAAAGACAAAGTAAGAATTAGATTAAAGTCATTTGATCACAGAAGCGTTGATCAAGCTGCTGCTAAAATTGTTGAGACTGTTAAAAGAACTGGTGGTATCGTTAGTGGACCTGTTCCACTACCAACTGAGATCGAAAAGATCACAATATTGAGAGCTGTTCATAAATATAAAGATTCTCGTGAACAATTCGAAATAAGAACTCATAAGAGATTAATCGATATCGAAAAACCAAGTAAAGAAACAATTGATGCTCTTGCTCATTTGGATTTACCAAGTGGTGTAGATATTGAAATCAAAAAATAAGGAAAGGAAATAAAAAATGAAAGGAATCTTAGGACGTAAAGCTGGAATGACTGAAGTATTCACAGCTGACGGAAAATTAATACCTGTTACTGTTATTGAAGTACAAAGCAATGTTGTTACTCAAATCAAAACAGTTGAAAAAGATGGGTATGATGCAATTCAATTAGGTGCTTTTGACAAAAAAGAAAAAACATCTAACAATCCTGAAAAAGGACATACTAAAAAAGCAAATACATCACCTAAGCGCTTCTTAAAAGAAATCAGGGGAATTGATACAAATTCTTATACTCTTGGTCAAGTAATTGAAGCTGATGTATTTCAAAATGGAGACACAGTTGATGTTACTGGTACATCAAAAGGTAAAGGTTTCCAAGGCGTAATTAAGAGATGGAATCAATCTCGTGGACCAGAAACTCATGGTTCAACATACCATAGACGTGTAGGATCTCTAGGAACAATGAGACCAATGAGAGTTCTAAAAGGTAAGAAATTACCAGGACATATGGGAAATGAACAAATCACTATCCAAAATTTAATGGTAGTTGATGTTGATATGGAAAACAAATGCATATTAGTAAGTGGAAATGTTCCAGGACCTAAAAATTCATTTGTATTCATTAAGGAAGCTATTAAAGGTAGTAAGAATACTCCAGTTGAATTAATTTCATATGAAGAGAGTGTTGCTGAAACAGAAGAAGTAACTCCAGCTAATGAAGTCGTTGAAAATGATGCTGTTGTAGAAGAAACTAATGTTGAAGCTACTGAAACTACTACTGATAAAGAGGAGGTTTCTGAATAATGGCAAAGACTCAAGTTTTAAACCTTAAAGGTGAAAAAGTTAAAGATATAACTCTTAAAGATAGCGTTTGGAATATTGAAGTTAATGAACCTGTTGTACATGATGCAATAGTATTAGCTCAAGCATCTTTAAGACAAGGAACTGCTAGCACTAAAACAAGAAGTGAAGTTAGCGGTGGTGGACGTAAACCATACAAACAAAAAGGTACAGGTAATGCAAGACAAGGATCTACTAGAAGCCCACAATGGCCAGGTGGTGGAATTGTATTTGGACCTAAACCAAGAAAATATGATAAAAAACAAAATAGAAAAGAAAGAAGATTAGCATTAAAGAGCGTTTTATCTTCTAAGTTCCAAGAAAAAGAATTAGTTGTTGTTGAAAACTTAAATTTAGAAACTGCTAAAACAAAAGATTTCAATGCAATGTTAAAGAACTTAAAAGTTGATAAAAAAGCATTAGTTGTATTTGCTGATGATAATGAAAATTTATTCTTAGCTTCAAGAAACAACAATAAAGTTGCTGTATTAGCTACAGAAGAAATTAATGTATTAGATTTAGTTGCAACTGATTACTTAGTAATTGATGAATCTTCTGTTAAAAAATTAGAGGAGGTGCTTAACTAATGAATATTATCTTAGCACCAGTTATTACTGAAAAAAGCGAATCATTAAAAGAAAATAACGTATATGTATTTAAAGTTAGTCCAAAGGCAAACAAGACTCAAATTAAGAATGAAATTGAAAAACAATTCAATGTTAAAGTAGTTAATGTTAATACTGTAAATGCTGTACAAAAGAAAAGAAGAGTAGGAAGATATACTGGCTTAACTACTGCTTATAAAAAAGCTTATGTTAAACTAGCTGAAGGCTCTTCTATAGAATACTAGGAGGGAAAATATGCCAATTAAGAATTATAAGCCTAATACTCCTGGAACAAGAGGAATGAGTACATTAATAAATGATGAAATTACAACTCGTACTCCAGAAAAAAGTCTTCTTGTTAAAAAAAGTAAAACAGGCGGAAGAAATAA
>USNG01000037.1 GCA_900556025.1 uncultured Mycoplasmatota bacterium | reverse complement strand
AAAGATATTTTTATGTTCATCAAAAAATGATTGCTTCATAAATTTTCCTAAATCATTATATACTGTATTTTCATCTACAAAAGGACTCATTTCTGCTTTCATCGTGAAAGCCATGCTAGCGTATATAGAATTTCTCAATCCATATATAATAAATGGTGGAATTGAAATATGCATTGTATTTCCTTTATAAAAAGGTAAATCTGTATATGCCATCTTTTGTACAGCAGAATTGAAATTATATTCAGTGTGAACAATTTGTTTTGGCTTTCCTGTACTACCACTAGATTGTACAATTAAAGATGGTCTATCCTTTTCAAATGGAACTGGTGTAATTAAATTATTTGAATCCATACCTTTTATAAAATCATTGAATCTAACAAATCTGGAATCATCTGGTAATACCACTTTTTTCCATCTCTCTTATCTTTTAATGTAGCCAACATCTTTACAACAGGAGACAAATAATCTTTCGGCGAACTTACAACAACTTTTTTAACATCTGTTTCATCTATTATTGACTCTATTAATGGAAGCATATCTTCAAATACAATTATTGTTTTACAATTACTACTATTAATATATCTTATTACATCTTTTGCTTTAGATCTTAAATCTATCCAAGACATAGTTGCTCCAATTTTAGAAAGAGATAATAATGACTGCTGAACAATTGGCATACTTATAGTTAATATAGCCACATTATCTCCATCTTTTATTCCAATGTTATGGAAAGCTTGAGCTAATTTGTCTGATGAAATTATTAAATCATTATAACTCATGTCATTTCCCATAAAACCCGTAGCTTTTAAGTCTAAATCATTTGAACTTTCTTTATTAACTAACGAATACATAGTTTGATTCAAATCAAATTCTTTAATAGGCTTTCTTCTATGATATTTATTATATTCAAAATTAAAATTATTATTTGCCATTAGCATTCCCCAAAACTTATACAATTTTATTTTAAATCATTTGAAAAAGAGTTATTAGCTTTTTCAAAATAATAGCCAAATAACCTTTTCTATTCAAAAATTAACTTAATGAATTTTTTCTTGCCTTTTTGTATTAATAGAGCATCATTATCTAGCAAATTCATATCAATCAACATATCAGTAGAAGTAACTTTATTATTATTAATGCTTACACCATTTTGATCAATTAATCTTCGAGCCTCAGATTTTGACTCAAATATACCTGATAACATTAATACTTCTACGACATTAATAGCTTCTTTTAAAATTTCTTTGGATACTTTTTTTGTTTCAGTATTATCAGAGTTACCTTTGTTGCTGAAAATATCTTCACTTGCTTTTTTTACTTTTAATGCTTCTTCTTCACCATGTACAAGCTTTGTTACTTCAAATGCCATTAATTTTTTAGCACTTCTTATATCCTCTTTGCACATTCTCTTTATATCTTCTATTTCATAATCACTAAAGAATGATAATAATCTTTCTACATCTTCATCAAATGAATTCCTGAACATTTGATAAAAATCATATACTGTTGTTTTCTCTCTAGAAACCCATAATGTACCAGATGCTGTTTTTCCCATCTTTTCTCCATCTGCTTTTACTAATAATGGACAAGTTAATGTTTGTAATCCTCTATCTTCTTTTTCATTTGCAAAATCCATTTTTCTAGCTAGCTCAACACCAGCAACCATGTTTGCCCATTGATCAGATCCACCTATTTCTAATGTACATCCATACTTTTCGTTCAAATATACAAAATCATAAGCTTGCATTAGCATATAACCCATTTCTAAGAATGTTAATCCACCTTGTTCTAATCTATTCTTATAACAGTCAGTTGCTAACATTTTATTAACATTAAAGTGAACTCCAATATTTCTCATAAAATCAATATATGATTCAGGATTAATCCATTCTGCATTATCTAAAATTAATGCTGGATTTTCTCCATCTACTTCCACAAATCTTTTTACAAGTTCTTTTACTTCTGCCTTATTATGTGCTACTTGTTCTTTTGTTAGCATCTTTCTCATGTCTTTTTTGCCTGTTGGATCACCAATTAATGCTGTTGCTCCTCCAATAACAATTATTGGATGATGTCCCATTTTTTGCAATCTTCTTACCATTGTTAAAGCAAAGAAGTGTCCTATGTGTAAACTATCGGCAGTTGGATCTATACCCAAATAAAATGTTTTAGGTTCTCCACCATTTAACATTTCTTTAATTTTTTCTTCGTTTGTCGCTTGATATACATATCCTCTTTCTTTTAATACATCAAATGCTTTTTTCATATAATCATCCTCCTTTAAAAAAAAGCGAACTATCTCAATCCAATATAAGGACGAAATAGTTCGCGGTACCACCTTAATTCATAGTAATTTTACTATGCACTTAAAATTATAACGGTTCAACACCGATTGAACTCAAAAATTGTAATTCATTTTTATAATTGTACTGATTTTCACCACACATCAGTTCTCTAAAAATAAACTATAAAAACTACTAGGTATTTTTTCAACATTCAATAAATCTACACATATACATTATATCATATTATTTTGGTTTTGTGTCATTTTTTTCAATAATTTAAAAAAGTTTTAGTATTTTTATCTTTTTACTAAAACTTTCATATAATTCTTTTTACCACGCCTTAACACCATTTCATTATCAACAATGTCAGATTCCGTAACAATCTTAGGATTGTCATCTACTCTTTTTTCGTTTAGATATATTCCACCTTGTTCTAACAATCTTCTAACTTCACTTTTTGATTTTGCCATTTGAATTTTAACCATCAAATCTGCTAAATCAATACCTGGTTTTATTTCACTAAAATCAATAGTATAGTTTGGCATCTCAACTGATGTTCCCTTACCATAGAAAATATCTTCACTTGCTTTTTTTACTTTTAATGCTTCTTCTTCACCATGTACAAGCTTTGTTACTTCAAATGCCATTAATTTTTTAGCACTTCTTATATCCTCTTTGCACATTCTCTTTATATCTTCTATTTCATAATCACTAAAGAATGATAATAATCTTTCTACATCTTCATCAAATGAATTCCTGAACATTTGATAAAAATCATATACTGTTGTTTTCTCTCTAGAAACCCATAATGTACCAGATGCTGTTTTTCCCATCTTTTCTCCATCTGCTTTTACTAATAATGGACAAGTTAATGTTTGTAATCCTCTATCTTCTTTTTCATTTGCAAAATCCATTTTTCTAGCTAGCTCAACACCAGCAACCATGTTTGCCCATTGATCAGATCCACCTATTTCTAATGTACATCCATACTTTTCGTTCAAATATACAAAATCATAAGCTTGCATTAGCATATAACCCATTTCTAAGAATGTTAATCCACCTTGTTCTAATCTATTCTTATAACAGTCAGTTGCTAACATTTTATTAACATTAAAGTGAACTCCAATATTTCTCATAAAATCAATATATGATTCAGGATTAATCCATTCTGCATTATCTAAAATTAATGCTGGATTTTCTCCATCTACTTCCACAAATCTTTTTACAAGTTCTTTTACTTCTGCCTTATTATGTGCTACTTGTTCTTTTGTTAGCATCTTTCTCATGTCTTTTTTGCCTGTTGGATCACCAATTAATGCTGTTGCTCCTCCAATAACAATTATTGGATGATGTCCCATTTTTTGCAATCTTCTTACCATTGTTAAAGCAAAGAAGTGTCCTATGTGTAAACTATCGGCAGTTGGATCTATACCCAAATAAAATGTTTTAGGTTCTCCACCATTTAACATTTCTTTAATTTTTTCTTCGTTTGTCGCTTGATATACATATCCTCTTTCTTTTAATACATCAAATGACTTCTTTGAATCGTTAAGCATATTATTTAATCCCCCTCTCGAATTGCATAATATAGTATCATACTTTCATTTTTTTGTCAAATGTTTTTATGATTTTTTGCCGTATTTATGCCGATTTTTCATTTTTTAATCTATTTAATAGAGTTTTATATCTATATTTAGACTATTATATAATTTAATGTCATTTTTTAATAATTATAGAAACAGTTTTAGATAAATTATTGAAATCTGTTATGTCAGTTGCAAGTTCAAGTAATGATTCAGGCGTATATTCATCTTTTACTGCTATCTTATGTCCACAATTCATTTTAAACATTTCTATATCATTGTAGTCATTTCCTATTACAATAGTATCAGATACTTCAATTTTATATTTTTTGATATATTCATTAATTCCACTTTTTTTACTCACATTTTTTTCGTTAATAATTGTATAATCCTCTGATTTTTTTACATTTATATTTTTTGAGTTTAAATAATCTACAAAATAATTTTTATATATATCATTTTCAAATTTAACAGTAATCTGAGTAAAATGTTGATGCAACATTTCATCATAAAAATCAAGAAATTTATTATAATTTTTCACAATATGTTTTAATGGAGTTTTAGAAAAAGATATATAATTATTTGAGTCGTTAGAATTATAAATTATACTTTCTATCTGATTATAGTCAATATCTTTCAATACTTCCTTAGTTTTTGACGAAATATTTTTTGAATAAATTATATTTCCAGTATAATCTACTATTTTTGAACCATTTTCGACAATCAATATTGAATCTTTTTTCAAAAAATCGCCAACAATATCCAAACATCTGGTATATCCTCTACCTGTACAAAAAACCAAACGATTATCACTGTTATCTATTAAATCAATAACATCTTTATTTACTTTGCCATTTTTATAAATAACACCATCTATATCAACGAAAAATGTTTTCATTTTCTATTTACCTCAAATATTGTTTTGATGTTATTTTTAATACTTGCATAATTTTTTATAAATTCTACTGAATCATCAAAATTAATTCTATTTGTTATTAAATCACTAACAAGTAACTTTTTAGAAGACAACAACGAAATTGCATTTTCAAAGTCTTTATTTTTATTACAATAAGAATTAATTCCCTTTAACATTCCTTGTTTATAGAACAAAGTTCTTATATCTAATTCTGCCATATAATTAAAATTATAAACACCATAACATAAAATTATACAATTGTTTTTTCCAATTAAAATTGATTTATTTAGTGTATCAGATTGTTGTCCTCCAACTGCTTCTAAAACCACATCAAATTTATCTTTATATAAGTTGATTCTATCATAGTTTTCAAAATTAATGTTTAAATTTTTTATTTTTTCTTGATTTCTTGCAAATAAAATTACATTTATTTGTGGATATAATACTTTTAATACTCTATAACATAAAATTCCTAACGGTCCATCTCCTATTACAGCCACATCATTAAAAACACTTTTATATTCTTTTATATAGTGTATTCCATGATATGCTACAGCTATATCATCAATAAATATAGCTTCATCAGTAGATATACTTGATGATAATTTATATACACAATTTTTTGGTAAATATATTAACTCAGAATATCCACCATCTATATTTCTTCCTACAATATCAATTTCTTCATCACACAAACTAAAACTTTCACATGATTTTAAATTATCTGGAATATTAAACGGATTAACTACTACTATATCACCTATTTTGATATTTGTTACATTATCACCAATATTTGTTACCTTACCACTTATTTCATGACCTAAAACATGAGTTAATAAATAATCTTTGTTTGGTGATTGCTTTAAAAATTTATGCAAATCGCTTCCACACAATCCTAAAGTTAATGGCTCAATCTCAACTTCATCAATGTTGCATTTTCTTTTAACTTTTTTATTAAAATAAAAATTATTTTTTTCAACATAATATATTTCTTTCATTATACTCACATCCTATTTTTAATCTTTCAATATTTTATTTATAATGTTTAAATTACCACCAGTTAACAATACATATTCTTTTAATTTTTCTAATCCTTTACCTGTTCTAATCTGTTTTTTTGACAATTCATAACCTTCTTTCAAATCTTTAACAAGACCTGATAAATACAATATATTGGAACAGTTAATACATATTATATCTTCATGAGCTATATTTCCTTCACCATTTAATGCCTTTAATATATATTTTATATTTTCCTTCTTATCTTTTCCTTGTTTTATATCAGCAGAAGTATATTTAGGAAGATTTAATTCTTTCAAAGGATTAAATGTTAGTAATTTACCATTGGTAACTCCATCTGTAGTACCAATTAAACGCGTTGTTCCAAAGATTCCCATTTCGTCTATGAAATGTATATCATCATCTGTACTAGATACAACCATAGCATTTTTTATCCCAAAATCTTTTAATACATTTAATGATAATTCAACATTTGGATGAGCTAAGCCATATAGCACAACATCAGTTTTTATTGGACAAACCAGGGCAGCTAGACCAAAACTCAAAACATGAGGAGCATAAAAATTTCCACCATATAGTTTATCAAATTTCGGAATTATATCTTCTATACCAAAAAATGCAAAACCACATTTTTTCAAGATTGATATACTATTATCTAATGAGATGTTTTTCTTAGCTCCTACTAACTCCATAAAATCTGCTGACCCTGTTATAGAAGAAGTAGAAAAAGAACCTGGTTTAACTACATAAGCCCCCATACTTGCTGCTAAAAACGCACTGGCTGTTGATATATTTATGGTTTTTATTCCTTTTTTTCCACTTCCAACAATTGTAACAGTTTTAACATTGTCACCCAAATTGATTAATTCACGATTTAACGGATTATAATTATCTTCACTAAATGCAACTTTTAATAATGTTGAAATTTCTTCGTGAGTTGGATTTTTTGTCATTAAAGCCGTCAATAATGAACCTAGTAAAACATTTCTTACATTTGAATCTTCTATATTCAAAACATCTTCAAATGCTTTTTTTAATAAATCTAAATCATATTCAGAATTAACATTTAATCTATATAACAGTTCTTTTATTGAATTCATTATTTCCACTCCTTACATATCCTTGTCAACACTTTTGCATAACCTTTTTTTTCTTCATGCCAATCAGCACCTCCTCGAATACATTTTTCACGAAGTTCTCTTAATTCATCTATTGTATAATAAGATACTGCACTCATCATTTGAAATATTGTAGAATCTTCAGGGGTATTGTATTGATCTTTGCTATTTACAACCAAATCATATATTTTATCAGGAGTCATATCAACAGTTATAGAAGAATCTGGAATACTTTTACTCATTTTAGGGTAACCATTCAATCCTTTAATAATTCTTGAATATAATGCTCCTACTGACATATCCAGTTTCATTCTATCTACAACTTTTTGAGCTATTTGAACATACAAATGTTCCTCAAGACCTAACATTACTAAAACATTATCATAGTCATTTATCGTTCCTAAACTAATAAAATCTGCTACCATCAACAAAATTGCTTGTTTTACTTTAAAATCAATTCCATTGTATATTTTTTTACTCTTATATAATTCAGATAAGTCTTCCTCTGCTGCCAAAAAATCTTCATCTGTTAAACAATTTGATATTAAATAGGCAGTTTTAAGCATTTCAGGATGATCCATTTGATTTCTTAATATTCCTTTTCTTTCATCAAAGCCTAGATTTTTAATAAAATTTGAATATTTTTCTACCCTTTCCGCCAATACTTCCAAAGATTGGTTTCGTGCATTATAAGAATCCAAATCTCCTAAAACAAACTGCACATCAAAACCAGCTTGTTGCAAAAATATTGCTCTTAGAATTTGTGATAAAGTTCCCATATGTGGCGTACCACTTAATCCTATTCCAGTTGTAACTATTTGCTTTTTGCCATCTTTTATGCCTTCAACAAAATCTTCTGCTTTATAATGACATAGCCATTTTTCTTTCATAACATCCTTACTTATTGTGTTTAAATCGAAATCTATTGGCTTAAAATCCATTGCATTGTAATTGTATTTTTCTATTGTTTTTTTATAATATTCATCATCAAATTTAACCATATTTCCTCCTATTTTTTTAAAACCTTTTGATTAGTATTTACATTCCATTTTTCAAATAAATCTATGCCTAATAAGTCTGAAAGTTCTACCGTCATATTATGATAATAATTATTAACAAAATTGTATGCTTCATCACTCATTTTTTCTGGATTGTCATTAGGGCGAGATAATACTATTGGTGCTTGCCATGTAAGAAAATTAAGTAATTTACACATGTTATCTGATGTAAAAGGTATTTTTTCAATTAAAATTTGTTTATAAATTTTCAAAAACCATATTTGATTTGCTTTCATTGTAAAAGTATTTCTTGGTAATCTATTTCCATCATTTGAATGTAAGTTATAATTAATAGTATCATCAAAAGGAACGCCAATAAAGTCAAATACTTTGGAACACACTTCTTCGGGATGAGCTATAAAATCCTCAAAAAATAAGACTTGCACATTATTTCTTCCAAATGTATCAATATAATCTTTAATTTTTAAATAATAATTTCCACTTTCACAAAATTTTGTAGAATAATCATCTTTTAAAATAATCTCACCATTACTCAAATAAAAATTTCTTTTAATCCAGTCATCAAACAATTCTCTTGTTGATTTTCCTAAATTTTCTTTCGGTTCGGTGAAACAAGTTCCATCAACTAGATTCATTTTGAATTCTGAATACATTCTAGCTGCAGGTTGTCTAACTAAAAATATTATTTTTGTATTTTTTCCAAAATCTTTATATATTTGATCAGCCGGAACACTTCTACCTAATATCGGATTTATTTCCATAATAACTTTCTTGTCACACGATTTCGGATAATATCTGTTTTGATACCATTCAAATCCCTTGTTTTCTACTAATTCCTTACTACCATAATAAATTGGCTCTTTTATACCAGATAAATATATATCTGGATGTTGTTTCATAATATCATAAAGTGTTGTTGTTCCACATTTTGCAAAACCAACACATAGTACATTAGGTTTCATCTTTACCTCCTTACTTAAAAAATAAAACACAATTATAAAAATTTAAAATAATCAATGTTATTCCAATTAATAAACTTAACTTTTCATTTGGAATTTTTTGACAAAGCTTTGCTGATAATGGTGCAGCTATTGATCCACCAATTATCAAACCAATTGTAACAATTAAATATTTTTTTATATTAGATATAAACAATATAAAACTTATTGAGGAAGATAATGTTACAAAAAATTCAGTAGCATTAACTGTTCCTATAACTTTTTTTGTAGGAATATCTGTATTTAATAAACTGCCAGTAGTAATAGGACCCCATCCACCTCCACCAATAGCATCCAGAAACGATGCAACAAAGCCTAAAATTTTAATATAAATTTTACTTTTCATTAAGCAAACTTTGTTCTTTTTAATTGATGTATATAGAATAATAATTCCCATTATAACTAAATAAATATTAACTATAAATTCAATCAAATTTATTTTTAGTGAGGTTATATATGCCCCTAAAAATCCACCTATTATTCCAGTAATGAGTAAATTCTTAAATATTTTTTATCTATGTTTTTATATCTAATATGCGATATCATTGATAACAATGTTGTTGGAATTTCAGCATAATGAATTATTGATGAAATTGCTTCACTCGGAACACCAGTAAATGTTTTTATAAATGTTCGGCAGCTTACCCCGTAAGCCATACCTAAAGTACCATCTATCATTTCTGCAATAAATCCAACAATAATGTATATAAGTATCATCATAATTCTATAATTTTATCCTTTTTTCAATCGCGTTATATATTTTGTCGGCACATTCTTTATAATCGATATTATCAACAACAACATCAGCATTCTTCGGAATGTCAAATGGAGAATTAATCCCTGTAAAATCTTTAATTTCACCATTTCTAGCCTTTTTATACAAACCTTTCTTATCTCTTTTTTCACATTCTTCAAGAGAAGTATTTACATATACTAGAAAAAACTTATCTCCAATTATTTGTTTTGCCATTATTCTATTTATTTCTAATGGACTAATAAATGATACAATATTTATTAATCCTGCATCATTCATAAGTTTTGCAACTTCTGCAATTCTTCTTATATTTTCTATTCTATCATCATTTGAAAATTTTAGATCTTTATTTAAACCTAATCGAATAGTATCACCATCTAAAATCATAGTATGATATCCATTTTTATTTAGTAACTTATCAAGTTCATTTGCTATTGTACTTTTGCCTGAACACGACAGACCTGTAAACCAAATAGTTATAGGTTCTTGGCATAATGTTTTTTTTCTATCCTCACTTGTTACTACTGCATTGTGATAAAATAAATTCTTATTATTCAATATACCATTAACGATTGCACATGAACTCGTTGCATTTGTTATACGATTTATTAGTATTAGTGATCCCAAAGTCTTATTATGATCAAATAAAGTAACAGGAATTTTTTCTAATACTTCCAAATCACAATTAATTATATCATTTTTAGTTATATTTTCTATTGAAGATATATGTTCGTTAGAATCTATATCTATTTTATAATTAATTTTTCTTATGTAACATAGTGTACTTATTGTCCCTATGTTTATATAATAAGCAGTGTTCATTTTCAATTTTTCTTCATCCATCCACAACATTGTAACATTAATGTTATTTGCATTATTTAATTTTTCTTCATTTGTTAAAACGCAACCTCTAGAAACATCTATTTCTCTATCAAGAACTATAGTAATAGCTTCACCATTTGATACTGTGTTAACCTTTTTATCTAAATTATAAAGTTGTTTTACATTTGCTTTTTCTTTGCTTGGAAAACAAGTTATTGTATCACCGACATTAATCTTTCCAGAAACAACATTACCTTGAAATCCTCTAAAATTTTGATTTGGCCGACAAACTCGTTGCACAGGCATAATAAATTTAGAACTATCAGATTTATTTACATTAACAGTTTCTAAGTATTTCATTAATGTATCATCTTGATACCATTTCATTTTTACCGATTTTTTTGTAATATTATCGCCAACCGTTGCACTAATAGGAATTATTTTTAAAGTAGAATATTTATAATTGCTAAATTGGCTGATAATTTCTTCCTTTGCAATCTCAAACTTAACTTTATCGTAATTTATTAAATCCATTTTATTTATTACAACAATATAATCTTTTATTCCCATCATCATGCAAATTTTTAGATGTCGCTTTGTTTGTTTCAAAACGCCCTTAGTGGCATCAACTAGTAATATTGCTAAATCTGCTTGACTGGCTCCGACAGCCATATTTCGTGTATATTCTTCATGCCCAGGAGTATCTAAAACAACAAAACTTCTTCTGGATGTATTAAAATATCTGTAGGCAACATCAATCGTAATTTTTTGTTCGCGTTCTTCATCTAATCCATCAAGTAAAAGAGAATAATCAATACTACCATTACTTGTTACTTTGCTATCAAGCTCTAAAACTTTTCTTTGATCAGCATATAATAATTTTGAATCATATAATAAATGTCCTATTAATGTGCTTTTACCATCATCAACACTACCACAAGTCAATATTTTCAATTGTTCCTTCATTAAAAATACCCCTCCTTTTTTCTTTTTTCCATATTTGTATTACTTTCATGATCAATAACTCGACTTGTTCTCTCACTTGTAACGGCTGCTAATGTTTCATCTACGACTTTATCTATTGTATCTGCATTTGATAAACAGCCTCCCGTTAACGGATAACATCCCAAAGTTCTAAATCTAACCTTATGTTTTTCTATCTTCGATTTGTCAATATATTTTAAAATTCTATCATCATCAATTAAAATCAAGTTCTCTTCAATATTGATTATTTCTCTTTCTTTTGCAAAATATAATGGCACTACCTCTATTTTCTCTCGCTTTATGTATTCCCAAATATCTTTTTCTGTCCAATTTGATAAAGGGAATACTCTTATTGATTCTCCATCAAATATTTTAGTATTATATAAATTCCATAACTCTGGTCGCTGATTCTTTGGTTTCCAATTATGAGTCTTGTTTCTAAAAGAAAATACTCTTTCCTTTGCACGAGATTTTTCTTCATCCCTTCTTCCTCCACCAAAAGCCGCCGTAAATCCATATTTATCAAGAGCTTGTTTCAATGCTTCTGTTTTCATAATATCAGTATAAGTTGATCCGTTTTCAAAAGGATTAATATTATTTTTTACTCCTTCTTCATTAGTATAAACAATCAAATCTATGCCATGCTTCTTAGCTTGATTATCTCTGAATTCTATCATTTCATGAAATTTCCATTTTGTATCTATATGTAGAAAAGGAAAAGGAGGTTTTTCTGGATAAAACGCTTTTAGTGCTAAATGCATCATAACTGATGAATCTTTTCCAACAGAATATAACATTACAGGTTTTTTACAAGTTGCAGCAACCTCTCTTATTATGTATATAGCCTCTGCCTCTAATCTATCTAAATTATTCATACATCCTCCTATTTTTTACTAAATTCTTTTATTTTTCTTTTTGCCAAACTTGTTTGTGCTTTATCTATCCAATCAATTCTAGGACCATAAGATAATTCATCAGTAACAATTCTAACTCTATCTTTATTATGTAATACATAATCTATTGGTACAAATTCATCATTTACAAATACTCCCACCATTGTATTCCCTATATCTGTATGTATTTTATATGCAAAATCTATTGGTGTAGCTCCTTTAGGAAGTTCGATAATATCTCCTTTTGTTGTATATACATATACTCTATCTGCAAACAACTCAGTCTTTACTTGATTTACAAATTGTTGATTATCGCCGAACATGGAATTAATTTCTGTTAATGATTTAAAAAATTGAAATTTTTGTTTTAAATCATCTTGCATTACATCTCTTGCTTTTCCTTTTTGCTCATCCCAGTATGCAGTTAAACCAAAAGATGCCACTTTATCCATATCAAAAGTTCTAATTTGTGTTTGTACTAACCTATCATCAGGTCCAAAGACTGTTGTATGTAAACTTTGATACATATTTGTTTTCGGATTACAAATATAATCTTTAAATTTGTCATTTATAGGATGATATTCCTTATGTATCATTCCCAAAGTATAATAGCAATTTGCTACATCATCCACCATTATTTT
Source organism: uncultured Mycoplasmatota bacterium (assembly GCA_900556025.1). Next base: position 1,332 of record USNG01000037.1, on the reverse strand, counting down.
AAGTGCCAATAAATCATGTATATCAGATAATTTATGACCTTCATTTAATCTTTTATATATACCATAGATATTCTTTGTTCTTATTTTTATTTCATTTGGTATATTTTTGTCATTTAATAGAGTTTCAATTTTATATAGCATTTCTTTTAGACACTCATCACTTGTATCTTCCAATCTTAACTTTCGTTCCTCTATTTTTTTATACATATCAGGTTTTAAATATTGAAGTGATAAATCTTCTAATTCTGATTTAATTCTATATGCACCAATATAATAAGCAAGTGGGACAAATATTTCCATAGTTTCAAGAGCATTTTCTTTTTGTTTGAATTCAGATTTAAAGCCTAATGTTCTCATATTATGAAGTCTATCTGCAAGTTTAATTATAATTATTCTTACATCTTCCGTTATACCTGTTATTATTTTTCTCGTATTAGCATAATTTTGATCTTGCTTTGACGAAAAATTCATTTTTGATAGTTTTGTTACGCCATCAACTAAATTAGCAACATTTTGATTAAAATCATGAGCGATATCCTCTTTTGTGATGTTAGTATCTTCTAATGTATCATGTAAAAGACCAGCACATATTGTATCTCTATCAGCGTGCATATCAGCTAGAATATAGGCAACATTTAACGGATGACTTATATAAGGTTCTCCACTCTGTCTCATTTGACCTTTATGTAAAGTATCAGCATATTCATAAGCTCTTTTAACAATTTCCACTTCTTCTGGATTATACTCTTTTAATTTTTCTAACAAATCTTGTAATGTAATATTATTCACTTAAAACACCTCCCCAAAACAAAAAATGGCTACCAAAAATACTAACAATTTTTAGTAGCCATTTATACAAATATTATTTGAAGAAGTGCATAATGATAAATTGCAGCATTTTTTACAAATGAAGCAATAAAATTTATTCATTAGATAAAAGTCTATATAACCAATTATTTTAATGTAAAATTTTATAATCATAGCACCACCTCATCAACAATTTGTGTAATATTTTATTACTTTTATAAAAATAAGTCAATGGATTTTCAGCAAAAAAACAACAAAATTGTTGTGTTTTTTAAAGTCACTTTTTATTTAAGAATAAAAAAGATATAATATATATATCAAATTTGATAAATTGTGATTATAAAATATTACAGTTTGATGATTATTGATATATCAAAAATAGCCTTTCGGCTATTTAATTACTTATCATTTTTTCGAGATATCAACAGTTTTTTCGGATCGATATTCAGACCATTAGCTATTTTTTCGACAGTGTCTCAAATGTTTTAAAAGAAATACTTCCTTGTTTATTTAATTCTACTTCTA
>USNG01000036.1 GCA_900556025.1 uncultured Mycoplasmatota bacterium | reverse complement strand
TACTTTTAGAAAGTAGATTAGATAATTTAGTATATAGAATGGGATTTGCTAAAACAAGAAGAGCTGCTAGACAACTAGTTAACCATGGTCACATTGCTGTTGATGGTAAGAAAGTTGATATTCCATCTTATAGAGTTAAAGTTGGAAGTACTGTTTCAGTAAGAGAATCTTCTTTAGATCATCCAGTTGTTAATGAATGTTTAAATATGGATATTAATATTCCTTCATTTGTTAATGTTGACAAAACTAAAAAATCTGGTGTTTATGTAAGATATCCAGAACGTGAAGAATTAAATTCAGAAATTAACGAATCATTAATAGTTGAATACTACAATAGATAATTAGCTATTTAAAAACTCTTGAAAAATTTTCAAGAGTTTTTTTATTGGTTATTTATTTTTTTATAAGCAATTAATGTATTCTTAACAAGCATAGCTACAGTCATAGGTCCAACTCCACCAGGAACTGGTGTTAAATAAGAACACTTTTCACTTACATTTGGATTAACATCACCATAAAGTTTACCATCTTCACGACTAATTCCAACATCAACTATAACACTACCTTCTTTAACCATATCTTTATCAATCAAATATTTTTGTCCAGTAGCAACTATCAATATATCAGCTTGACTAGTAAAATGAGATAAATTTTCAGTTTTAGAATGACACACAGTAACAGTAGCATCTCTTTTTAAACATTCAATCATTAAAGGCTTACCAACTAAATTACTACGTCCAACTATAACAACATGTTTTCCAGTTAAAGATATATTATAATGATCTAATAATTCTAATATACCTTTAGGAGTACAAGGAATTAACCCATCTTCACCAAAATACATTTTTGAAACAGAAGATTCTGTTAAACCATCAACATCTTTTAAAGGACTAATAGTATTAATAATCCTTTTAGAATCAAATCCTTCAGGTATAGGTAATTGTAATATAATACCACTAACATTTTCATCTTCATTTAATTCTTTAATCTTATTAATAACAACCTTCTCTTTTACACTATCAACATAATCAAAATGTAAAAGACTCATCCCAACATATTCACATGCCTTTTTCTTATTTTTAATATACACTTCACTAGCAGCATTATATCCAATAGTTATAACAGCTAATATAGGAGTTTTAAAACATGATTCAACTTCATCCTTAATTTCATCTTTTATTTTAGAACTAAGTTCTTTACCATTCATTATCTCCATATATTATTCACCTTCTTTTTGTGTAACATTTTCTGGATTATATTCACTAACAAATCTAACGCTCAACATCTTTTGTTCACTTAAAGGTTTATCATTATCATCAACTTTAACATCTGCAATTTTATCAACTACATCCATACCATGAATTACTTTTCCAAAAGCCGCATAATTTCCATCTAAATAAGTAGAATCCTTTTGAACAATAAAGAATTGACTAGAACCAGAATTTAATGTTTCACTAGTTTCAGGATTGCTACCTCTTCTAGCTAAAGAAACAACACCTCTAATATGAGATAACTCATTCTTAAATCCATTAGCTTCAAATTCACCTTTAATAGTTGGATAACTTCCACCCATTCCATTACCAAGAGGATCTCCAGTTTGAATCATAAAATCTTTAATAACTCTATGAAATATTAAATTATCATAAAAATTTTCACTTACTAACTTTTTAAAATTCTTAACAGTTTCAGGTGCAACATCAGGATATAATTCAATAATAATTATTCCATAATTTTCTCCTTCTTTTTTTACTAAATTAGTTTTTTCTTCACTCTCAACATACCTAACATTTTCTATCTCATATATTGGCTTTTCACCAGTCTCATCTAATATGTAATTTAAAGTATACTTTTCACTACATCCACCTACCATAAACATAGAAAAGAAACAAGCTAATGCCTTAGATATTTTTTTCATATAATCACTTCCCTTTTCCTAAATATTTTAACATATCATTAAAGAATTGTCATTAAAATTGACTATCTATTACGTTAATGTTATAATATAGCCAATTTTTATATATATTTATAAGGAGTCAAAATGTTCAAACAATTAACTAAAGATGAACTTAAAACTTTTACTTCATATAAACCAAACAACAATGCAGAGAGTAAATTATATATTAGAGATGATACCATCTTAAAATTACTTTTACATGACTTAAATACTAAAGATAGAAGAAATACTATATTAACATTAGATGAATTAAATCATAAATCAATACCTACTAATATAGAACCAATAACATATAAAAGTAGAATTGGTTACACATCTACATTTTATAGAACACATCAAACATTAGACAAATTTATATATGATAGAACTTTCTCTATTGAAGATAGAAAAAAATTAATAAGTTTAATTGCTAGATTATTTGAATATTTAAAACTTAAAGAATTCTTATTTAAAGATATTCATCAAGAAAATTTTATCTATGATGGACAAGATCTAAAAATAGTAGATTTAGACTCTGGAACATTTAAATCAAATATAAGTAAAAAAGACTATCAAGAATTTGAAGAAAGTTTAATTCAAATTGACAACAGACTTTCAAGATTATTTTTAAGAATTATGTTTGGTAAATATACAGATAGACTTCTTTATAGTAATTCAGATAAATTCACTGAATCACAAAAAGAATATTTATTACATGCAAATGATAGATTAGGAGGTCCATATAATCCAGAATCAGAAATAAATTCTTTTGATAAAGAAAATATAAGAAAATTATTAAATTTAAAATAGAGATTATTAAATTATTAATCTCTATTTTTTATGATTCATGATAATTAGAAACATATAAATCTTTCTCTTCATCTTCTTCTTTATTATTTAATTCTTTAGTTATAATTTCAGGTAAATCATTTTTAGAAGATAATCCAAAATAATCTAAAAAGTCATCAGTTGTTTTATATAAACTTGGTTTACCTATACTATTATCTTTGCCACAAACTTTAATAAATCCACGAGCAAGTAATCTTCTAATAATTTGTGTTGAATTAACTCCTCTAATTTCATCAACTTTTAATCTTGTAACCGGTTCATTATAAGCAATAACAGCAAGTACTTCTAAAGCAGCATTAGTTAAAGTATTTGATTTATTATCACTAACTAATTTCTCATAATATTCTTTATGTTCTTCTTTAGTAGTTAACTTAAATGCATTTCCCAAATAAGAAATTCTAAGTCCTCTATCTTCACTCTCATAATCTTTTTTTAATTCCATTAATAACTGTTTAACATCATCATTATTAACACTTAATATACTAGCCATCTCTTCAATAGTAGTTCCCTCATCACCTACTATAAATAATATTCCTTCAAGTACAGCTTTTAAATTCATTTTAATCAACTCTTTCTATATAAATATCTGAAAAATTATTATCTTGTTTTATGTTGATTTCTCTACTTTTAACCATTTCTAATACAGATAAAAAAGTAACAACTACATATGGTTTACTAAAATCATCAAAAAGTTCAACAAAATTAACCCTTTTATTCACTCTCAATATATCTCTTATTTTAACAATTCTTTCTTTTACAGACAACTCTTTTCTAGCTATCTTAGTATTTTTAGGCTTATTAAATTCTTGTCTTTCGAGTAATTTTTGAAATGCATCTAACAAATCATATACATCAACACTACCATCATTTTCTAATTTTTCTAAAGAATATTTCTTTAATGATTCAGGAGCTTTAGTATAATAAGACGATCTATTTTTTTCTAAATCTCTAAATACATTAGTACTTTCTTTATATTTTTGATACTCAACAAGTCTTCTTTTAAGTACTACTTCTGGATCTTCAACTTCTTCATCTTCTTCTTTTTCTTCACTCTTAGGTAATAACTTTTTACTCTTCATTTCGATAAGTTCACTAGCCATAACTAAATATTCACTAGCAATATCCAAATTCATATCAGTCATACTTTTAATATAATTTAAATATTGATTTGTTATTTCAGAGATTTCTATATCAAAAATTTCCATCTTAGATTTCTTTATAAGATGAAGTAATAAATCAAGTGGCCCTTCAAAATCTCCTATTAACAACTTATCCATTATTTACATTCCCAACCTTTTAGTTTTTCTTTATTTTTAACTATAGTAATTATTGTATCCTTTTCATATAAAGGATTAAAATCTTTAGGATAATTACTTAAATCAATACTATATTCTAAACTAACATCATTATATTTACTTGTAATATTATATTTAGTAATATTCATATATTCTTTTTTAATTTCTTCTTGTGTACTTAATATAATAGCATTATCTTGTAATTTTTCATACCCTTTATTTACACTATATTTAGCCAATGAATTATTAGTAAATTCATAAGTATTAGTATATTCTAAATTTATGAATTCATTATTAACCTTATATGTACATACCAACTTAGATGTAGATTTCTTTTCAGAATCACTATATATTTTAACTAAAGCATAAGAAACATTATTATATTCACTTTCATTAATATTTATTTTATAAGTACTTACACTATCTTTATCAATAACACTTTCACTATTAAATAACTCTTTATATAATATTTCTTTATTAGAATCATATAACTCTAAATATATTTCTTCATCTTTAATATCACTATATTTTACACTAGATAAATAATTAAATGAAATATATTTACCACTATCATTTTTTCTAAAATTATAAAATTTAATATCTTTTAAATTAATATATGAACTAGGTTCCCCTATTTTAATATAGCCATCAACTAAGTTAAATCCATTATCATTATTGGATGTATTATTATCGTTATTTTTATCATTATTAGTAAAAAGTGGAAATAACTTTTCTTGATAAAAATTAGCTATATCATTTATGAAATAACTTACTAATGCAAGAATAACAATTAAAATAAATATTATTGCATTATTGGTTTTTTTAGTTGTAGTATTTATTTCAGTAACAACTGGTTTATTTTCTGAAGGAACAATAACTTGATTATTATTATCACTTTTATTTTCAACATTATTAAGTAACAAATCATTAGCATTTAGTTCTAGTGAACTAAATTCATTACTAGTATTAGATTGTTCTGCAGTAGGAACAGCAGGTTGTACTGGAGTTACTGGTTGTACTGGAGTTTCGCTTGTTTGTGCAGATACAACTTCTGGCGTTGATACTACTGATTGTGCAGGTTCAACAGCAGGTACTACTGGCTCTATTGGTACAACAGGTGTTACTGGTGTTGTAAATTGTGTAGTTTCTACAACAGGTGTTTGCTCTACTACTGGAACACTTTGTTGTACAGGAGTCGCAGGAACAACAGATTGTGTAGGAACAGTTGGCGCAACAGGAGTTACAGATGTTACTGGAGCCACTGGTTGAGCTGGTGCAACAGGAGTTACAGATGCTGCTGGTTGTGTTTGAATAGTAGATACCACCGGTTGTTGTGTTGGGTTCAAATCTAAAGTTTCTATCACAGGTTGATTACTACTTATTTGATTATTATTTTGACTAGCCTCACTATTCATATTATCACCTTATCCTTTTTATTTTCTATAAGAAATTATACCAAAAAAAGAACAAAAAGTATATTATTTTTGTTCTTAATCTCTAACTCTAAATAATAAAGCAATAATAAATGCACTTACAATTGCAACACTAATTCCAGCAGAAGCATTAACAAATATTCCCTTAAAAAGTCCAATAAATCCATATTTTAAATAACCTTCACTTGCTCCACTTACAAGTAAGTAACCAAAATTCATAATCGGAACACTAGCTCCAGCATGAAATGTTTCAAGTATCCAATCATATAAACCAAACCCACTTAATACACATCCAACTATAACAAGAATAGTATTCATATGTCCTGGAGTAAATTTAGTTTTTTCAAGAACTATCTGTGATATAGCACAAACTAACCCACAAAACAAAAACGAAAGAATATAATTCATTATAAAACCTCCAAACTAATAGCATGACTAATACTTGGTATAGGAACACCCAAATTAGAACTTATAACTGAATGAAGAGAACCAGTTCCAATCAATAATATTTTTTTATATTTTTTAGTTTTTAATATATAATCAAAAAATACAAGTGGTAAACATACAGGGCCACTAGCTCCTGCATATACATTATCTTCAGTATAAAAAATACTACCAGAATCTAAGACATTTTTAATATCTTTTCTAGACTTCTTTTTATAATAAGATTTCATTAATTTTAAACCATATACTCCAAGGTCACCAGTTAAAATCAAATCATAATAACTTGTTTCTCTACCAGTTTCCTTTAAATGTTTATGAAGAGTTAAAGCACATGAAGGTGCCATTGCAGCTCCCATATCATTAGCATCTTTATGATTTGTCTGAACTACATATCCAATAGTAGCACTTTCTACTTTTAAATTAGACATTTTATTTGAAAGCAAAACGCTAACACTACCACTTGCTGTACATGTATTAACTCTTTTTCTAATAGCTCCATATTCAACAGGAAATCTAAATTGTTTTTCACTAACTAAATTATGAGAAGACGAAGAAACAATCACATTACTTCGATTATTCTCAATAAACATCGAAGCAATTATCATCCCCTCAACAAAAGAAGCACATGCTGAATATACACCCAACATCGGAAAATTAAACAAAGAAGAAGCTAAAGTTGAAGCTAAAATTTGATTTTGTAAGTCACCACTAATCAATAAATCAATATCTTTTTTTACTATATTTTCTTTATTTAATAAACCTTTTATAGTTAACTCTTGATACTTACTTTCACATAATTCAATAGATTTGCATTTTAAATAATAGTCATCAATACACTTATCACATAAATCTTTTACTATTGGACTATACTTAGTAGATGAGAGTAATGAATATGAATTATTAATATAAACATTATTAAATTTATAAGTCATGATAACACCCCATTAATATAACCGAATATTATTCCAAATATTACTCCGTACAAAATGATACTACCAGTTAACTTAAATATACTACCACCTATTCCTTTTACAAATCCTTCACTTCTTGCATCCAAGGCACTACTAGTCATAGTATTAGCAAATCCAGTAGATGGCACTATTAATCCACACTTACATATACTAAGTACTTTATCAAATACACCAATACCAGTAAGTATAGAACCAACAACTACAAAAAAACAAAAAGTTAACAAATAAGCATCACTTATATTAGTATTAAAACAAGAAGTACATATATGGGTTATTATCTCTCCTAAAAATCCAATTAATCCACCGCTTACAAAAGCAACAAATACATTTCTAAACATATTATCTTTAGGACAAGTATTTTTTATTAAATCATCATACTCTTTATTATTCATTAAATTCACCAATAATATTTTTTCCATTATATTAAAAATAATACATAAAATAATACTTTTCAAATATTAAAACTTATGCTATACTTTATGTACGGCCCATTGGTGAAATGGTTAACACATCGCCCTCTCAAGGCGACATTCATGGGTTCAAATCCCATATGGGTCACCAATTTTTGATACAAAATCCCTTATTTAAAGGGATTTTTTTTGCAATAAAAAAATTATCACAAAGATAATTCTTCACCATAAGTAAATCCTCTACTCTTAAACATAACAATAATTGAATCTAAAACATCAGAAACATTAAATATAGTATTTCTAAGCAAAAGTTCTTTCACTTTAGTTTCAATATTTTCTAAAGGAAACGTTTTATCATTAAATAATAAAATAATATTATCGCATATATCTTCATAGTTTTCTAAACTGATTTTTTCATTATTACGCTCTATTACATTAGCAATAAATCTTTTATCAAATATAGATGATAACATTATAGATAATTTTTCTTTTCTTTTAGAATCTTTCTTTAACTTAATAAGTTTCTCTTTATATTTACTCTTTTCTTCACTACTAAGAGTTTCATATTCTGTAGTACTCATAGAAAAATATTTTTGTATCTCGTCACTTATACTATATATTTCTTCTTCAATTATCTCTTGTTCACTTTCAAGTGACTTAATATATAACTCATAACCATCTTCCATAAATACCACACCTCATAAGCCCATTATAACACAAAACTCTTTATAAAATAATAAAAAAAATGTATAATAATATTAGGTGATTAATATGTGGAAAAGTATTGTAATTTTTACTTGTAAATTTATTAACAAAGCAAGTAAACTTATCGGACATGAAGGAAGTGTTATCGGAGGTCACTACGCTAGAAAATTAGATAAAAAAATATTAAGTAAAATTAAATTACCTAAATATGTAATTGGAATAACTGGTTCTAGTGGTAAAAGTTCAAGTACTGAATTGATGTATAATATATTAACTAAAAATGGATATAAAGTTGTATATAATAAAGAAGGAAGCAACACAATAAATGGCATTACAGCTTTAGTTCTAAATAATAGTTCCCTATCAGGTAAATTAAAAGCTGATGTACTATTAATGGAATTAGATGAACAATTCATGAAATATGTTTTTGAATATATCACACCTACTCACTTAATGATTACTAATATTACAAGAGATCAACCACCAAGAAACTCTCATCCTGAAAAAATATATAATGCTATTAAAAATGCTATTCCATACGGAACACATTTAATCCTAAATGCAGATGATCCATTCGTAAATAGACTTAGAATAAATCATAAAGGTGAAATAACTACTTATGGACTTGCTAAAAATGATTATAGTAGAAAATCTAATATTAATAATTTAGACGCAGCATATTGTCCAATATGTCATAGAAAATTAGAATATGAATATTATCACTATGGTCATATAGGAAAATACAATTGCCCTAAATATGATTTCAAAAGAGGAAAAGTTAATTACGAAGCAACTGATATTGATATAGATAATAAATTAATTAAAATAAATGAAAAAGAAGTTCATTTACCATCAAACTTCTTATATACAGCATACTTTGTAACTGGATGTTATACATTATCAAAAACAATTGGTTTAAATGATGAAGATATTCTAAAAGTTATTAATGATGAAAATACTAAAACTAAAAGATTAGAAATATATGACTTTGATAATAGAAAATGGCAAATGCTAGTTAGCAAAAATGAAAATAACTTAAGTTACAAACAATCGCTAGATTATATACTACATCAAGATGGAGACAAAACTATAATACTAGGATTTGATTCTTCAAGCAGAAGATATAAAGAAAATGATATATCATGGATATGGGACATAGATTTTGAATCACTAAATGATTCATCAATTAAAAATATAATTTTAATTGGTAAATTCTGTTATGACATGAAACTTAGAATGGAATATGCTGGTATTAATAAAGAAAAATTAATACTCGTAGAAAATTTAGATAACCTAAGTAAAACTATAAAAGAAAAAACAACTGGTAAAATATTCTCAATGGTATGTTTTGATAAAGAAATTCAACTTAAGAAAATCATAAAGGAGGAAAATAATGATTAATATATTGCATTTATATTATGACCTATTAAATCTTTATGGAGAAAATGCTAATACAAGATGTTTAGTTCACAATTTAGAATTAAATAACATTAAAGTACATGTAGATTTAAAAAGTATTAATGATAAGATAGACTTAAGTAAATATGATATCATTTATATTGGACAAGGTTCAGAAGATAATTTAGAATTAGCTAGAACTGATATATTAAATAGAAAAGAAGAATTTAAAAAATATATTGAATCAAATAAACTATTATTATTAACAGGAAATTCAATGGATTTATTTGGAAGTTATATTGAAGCAAATGGTGAAAAATTAGAAACATTAGATATATTTGATTATTACACTAAATTATCTAATTCATTTGATTTTAAAAATGCTTCTACTGATAGAATTGTTGGTGAAGTAACTTGTACAACTACTCTAATAAAAGAAAAAATAATTGGATTTCAAAATAGATGTGATCAAAACTTTAATATAAAAGATTCTTTATTTACAATAGATGAAAAATATTCAAATGATGGATTAAATAATCAAGAAGGATTCACATATAAAAATGTATATGCAACTCATATTATCGGACCACTATTAATTAGAAATCCATATCTGACAGATTATTTATTAAATAAAGTTTGTAAATCTAAAAAATTAAAATATAAAAGTTTAGACATTACAGCAAAAGAAGCATATAAAAAATACTTAGAAAATTTTAACTAAGTATTTTTTTATTTTATTATACTTTGAATAGTACTTTTAATCTTGGTAATAAAAGTATTAGTTCCAATTCTTTCCCCATATTTAACAATTGTTTCAATATCTTCTAATGAATTTTCTAATATATCTTTATCTAAATTAATTGTATTTTTTTTGACAAGAACAACTATAGTTGAACCACCAAATTCAAAATAACCTTTTTCTTCACCTTTTTTATAAATATAAGTTTCATGATTATTATGAATTTTTCCAATTACTAAAGCACCTATTTCAACTTGAATAACTTTTCCAAAATTATTAGTATTTAAAACAGTATATTCTCTATCATTCATAGTATAAAAATTATAATGATTTAATGATATAGGTTGTACTGTATGTAATACTCCTTTAATATGATGATTTAATCCTTTACTTCCACTATCAATATAACAATATCTATGATAATTATCAGTAGAAAGTCTAAATACTAAAGCATATCCCCCAGCATATTCTTCCATTATTTTATCATCAACTAAAGTATCAATACTATAATAAGAATTTTTTATATTTAAAGTTAAATCTTCACCTATTTTATAAGCAGTTAATTTACCATCACAAGGACTAATAAAAGAAAATTTACTAGCACTAATTGGTCTTTTATAAGCAATTACTTTTCTTATAAAAAAATCATTATATGACTTATATTTTTTATCATCATATTCATATACATTTATATCATTTTTATTAATAAATCTTTTTATTCTATGTTTAGATAATCCACTATTCATATATAATGCAACTATATTAGCAAAAGTTTTAGTAGTAAATAATTTAAGAATAATTCTTCCAATAAAAGTATTATACAAAAAATCCAGAGTCTTTGTTGACTCTGTAATTATATCCTCTTTACTATTTCTTTCTCTAGCTACATATCTCATAAAAATTTATATACAGTAATAATTAATATTACTTCAAGTACTCCTATTAAAATAAATCCAATCATAGTTTTTAAGTTAGGTTTTTTAATTTTAAACTTAGTTATAAATAAAACTCCAACTATAAACATTACAACCCCATATAATATAACGAAATTACTTCCAAGCAATCTTCTAAATATATAAATAAATGGAAATATAAGTGCACTAGATGTAACCGGAAGTCCAGTATATTCTTTAACAGGTGTTGAACTATTTCTAATTATTTCAAGAACATTAAAATATGCAAGTCTAATTAAAGCAGCAGCTGGAAAAAATATTATTAATGGTAATAAATAACATTTATTTAATCCAAGACTATATCCTATAACAGCTGGTAATACTCCAAAACAAACTAAATCAGATAAACTATCTAATTGTATTCCAAAGTGTTTCTCTTCAACAGTTCTTTTCTTTTTAGTTCTAGCAACTCTCCCATCAAACATATCACATAATCCAGAAAACATTAAACAAATAATTGCTGGAAATAAATGTTTAGGATCTTTTATAGCTAAAAGTATTCCAAGTATTCCTGATGAAAAACCTAAATAAGTTAAAACAACTGTATAATCATAAACTCCTATCATATTGCACCTCAATAACATTATATCAATATTTCACATAAAATACAAACTTTTAAACACTTTTTTGATTATAATACAAAAAAGAATATTCCAATCTATTTACTGGAATATTCAACATATAACAATCAAAATTATTTAGTAAATTCACTTGTTTCTTCTTGAACTCCCATTGTTTGCAAATAAGCTTCTGTTTCTAAAATAAAATTCTTTTGTTCACTAGATAGAATATCAGGGTTAAGTGACTCTAACATTTTCAAAGAATCATATGTTTTCTTTCTAGTTTCAAATTCTTCTGCTGAAATAGAAAAAGGACTTTTTTGTTCTTCAATATTATCTTGTGGTTCAGATTCTAGTGGAATATTAATAGTAGTTTCTTCTTGAACATTACTTACATTATCAAATTTATTAAGTGAAGATGTCATTTCAGAAGACATGGCTTTTTCTTGATACTTTTTTGCTTCTGAAACATAAAGTTCATGTGCAAGTCCAAAATTAAGGAAATTTTGCTCATTTGAAACATATTCAACATTTCCTTTTAAAACCTCATCCATAAAATGTGGAGAGCATCCGACTAAATTCATAGCAGAAATCTCACAATTATAAATTGAATCTCCTTGTTCATGTCCTTTTGCTTTTACTTCAGCAGCTGCTGCATTAATTACATTAAAATCAAGATTTAAATTAAGATGATTATTAATTTGTTGTAATTGATATAATGCATAACCCAAAGAATTACTAGGACTCACATATGCATAAGTTAATAAATCAACCCAGAAATTCTTATCTTTTTTAAGCTCATCAGAAAAATATACAACACTTCCAACACCAACAGTATTACGAGCAAAAGAAAACATAACTTCCCTATCATTTCTTAAATTTTTCCCAATATTTTCTCCAGAAATAGTTCCGTCAAATTTTTCTAAAGCAAATAAAGTTACTAATTTATCATTCCTTACTTCCGCACTTAAACTACTATAAGCTCCGCACTTAAGTGGAAGACCACTATAAACAATACATGCAATCTCTTTATTATTTGGATTATTTTGTAACAATGCAATTCCATATTCACCAAGCTGTAATTTCTTATTTTCTCTTTCTTGAATTTCTTGGATATCTCGAGATATTACTCCCTCAAATTTTTTATTTTCATCATACAATTTAATAAAACCATCTATTGTATACTCCATATTATTTATCTCCTCTATTTTATTTTACAATATTTCATACTCAAAAACAATAACCATACAAAAAGTAGAGAACTAATTCTCTACTTTACAACTATATTAACTATCTTATCAGGTACTACTATTTCTTTAATTATTTCATGACCTTCAATATATTTAATAACATTTTCTTGTTTTTTAGCTTCACTTAATAATTCATCACGAGAAAGACCACTTTGAACACTAATAGTACTTCTAAGTTTACCATTAACACTACAAGCAATATTAACTGTATCATCAACTATTTTACTTTCATCATAAGTTAACCATTCACTTTCACAAATAGGCTTTCCTAAATTTAACATTTCATTTAATTCTTCTGTAATATGTGGAGCTATTGGATTTAACAATGTAATTAATGCTTTATAATCTTTTCTAGAAATACTCTCTTCTTTATCATATTGATTAGCAAGTATCATTAAAGCACTAACTGCAGTATTATAGTTCATAGTATCAATATCATCTGTTACTTTCTTAATAGTCTTATTAATTATATTAACAAGTGAATCACTATACTCTTCACTATCATTTACTTTATCTTTTAATCTATAAACTTTATCTATAAATCTCTTACATCCTTTAAGGCCATTTTCATTCCATGCAGCATCTTTTTCATAGTCACCTATAAACATTTCATAAACTCTTAAAGCATCTGCTCCATAAGCTTTTACCATATCATCTGGATTTACTACATTACCACGAGATTTACTCATTTTTTCATTGTTGTCTCCAAGAATCATACCATGACTAATTCTAGTCCATATCATTTCTTTATTTGGAACAAGTCCAATATTATATAAGAATTGAACCCAAAATCTTGCATACAATAAATGTCTTGCAGTATGTTCCATTCCACCATTATACCAATCAACTCTACTCCAATATTTCATAGCATCCATTGAAGCAAATTCATGATCATTATGTGGATCCATAAATCTTAAGAAATACCAACTTGATCCAGCCCAGTTAGGCATAGTATCAGTTTCACGTTTTGCATCCCCACCACATTTAGGACATTTACAATTTACCCAATCAGTAATTTTTGCAAGTGGACTTTCGCCATCATCAGTTGGTTCGTAGTTAGCTACATCTGGAAGTAAAACTGGAAGTTCATTTTCAGGTACAGGAACCCAACCACATTTAGGACAATTAATCATTGGTATTGGTTCACCCCAAAATCTTTGTCTAGAGAAAATCCAATCACGCATTTTATAATTATTAACTACTTTAGCTTTACCCATATTAATAAGTTTTTCTGTTATTTTTTCTTTGGCTTCACTAACTGTAAGTCCAGTAAATTCCCCACTATTAAGAAGTTTAGGATTTATAGGAAGATACTCCTCTTTTTCATAGGCTTTTTCTTTTATATTTCCTCCTGAAATAACCTCAATCATTTCCAAATTATGTACTTTTGCATATTCATAATCTCTTGCATCATGAGCGGGTACTGCCATAACTGCACCAGTTCCATAACTACCAAGTACAAAGTCACCAACAAATATAGGAACTTTTTTTCCATTAACTGGATTAATTGCCTCTATACCCTTTAAAATGCAACCTGTTTTTGTTTTATTAAGACTAGTTCTATCCATATTAGATTTTTTTGATGTTTCTAAAATATAATTTTGTACTTCCTCTTTATTTTCAATTTTTGGCATTAACTCTTTAATAAGTTTTCCATCTGGAGCAATTACAAAAAATGTAACACCATAAATTGTTTCAATGCAAGTTGTAAATATTGAAAATTTTCCTCCTGTTGTAAGTTCTATTTCAACTTCAACTCCGGTAGACTTTCCAATCCAATTTATTTGACCTAATTTTACTTTTTCAGCAAAGTTTGTATCATCTA
>USNG01000035.1 GCA_900556025.1 uncultured Mycoplasmatota bacterium | reverse complement strand
TATTATTATCACTTACTACACTACTATATTCAGGAAATTCAACTGTATCATTTGATGATGTTAATGTACCAGAACTAATAATATCATTATTTGAAGGAGTACTTGGTGTGCTTGGAGTACTAGGAGAATATCCACCATTTCCATATGAACTTCCACTATCAGAACCATTACTTCCTGCATTATTATTTGAATTGCTTACACTTCCAGTTCCACCTGAATTCCAAGAACTATTTTGATTATTACCACTATTAGTATTAGTTTCAGTTGTTTTATTACTATCGTTAGAAGTACCATTATTAGCTTTATCTGTACTTACTGTACTAGAAGCATTTGACTTATTAGAATTAATATTATTTTGATTTGTAGAATTTTCTCTTCTATCTTTACTATTATTATTTAGCTCAGTTTTTTCTTTAGAATCGCTAGGTTTAACATCACTATTACCTTTATCATCAGTACCAGGTTTCTTTGCATCATCATATTTTGTATTTTTATTTACTGTACTTGATACATTTGATTTGTTTGAACTATTATCATTTTTATCTTTATTTACAACGCTAGACATATTTTCCATATCTGCTTTTTCTTCTTTAGCTTTAACTTCATTACCTTTTAAATCGGTTTCGTTTACATCAGTTTCAACATCAACGTCATATTTATCTTTATTTTTTTCAAATTCTTTTATTCTATCATTTATATAATCATCAACAAATTTATCTTTTTCTTCTCCACTAAGGCCTTTACTTTCAGCTTCTTTGTTTGCTTCTTCGCCATAATATTTTTCAAAAAGCTTAGCAGTTTCTGAGTCAATGTATTCTTGCTTTTTAGCACCAGTATATCCAAGAGCATCAGCGATACTATCTAATCCTGCAATAGCACCAGCAAGAGCAGCATCAGTTACGCCTCCACTAGGAGCCAAATCAGCTGCATCCTTATCAACTTCGTTTTCAGTTGCTTCAATTTCCAATTGAGCATGCATAGCAAACTCAACACATTCAAGAGTTTTAGCAAGTAATTCACTTGTCTTAGCAATATACTCCATAATTTTAACATCTTGCATTTTTGGAGAGTTTGTAGTACTAGCATAATCAGTAGTAGCTTTAATATCTTTTATTTTAGTACCATTTATTTTACTAGTTAATGCTTGAATTTTATCAACTAAAAATCCAGCATCAGTTGATAAGAATTCACTTAACATCTTATTTATTCTTTCTTGAGATAATCTGATATTTAAATTATATAAAGCATTATCATCTTTTAACTTATTATATAACTGATCAATATCACTTAATTCAAACATAGGAGTCTTGACCATATCATCAAAGTATTTTGTAGCTTCCTCATAAGACAAATCTTTTTTCTTCCATTCACCAGTCTCAGGATCTTTCACAAAAATATAAAAATGGTTAAGTTTATCTTTAAAATCTTCTGTCAAATCACCTTTTCCAAGAATCCAATTCAAATAATTGTTATAGTATGGAGTTTTACATTTCCCATCATGACTAACAGCATAATCTATATAAAATGTTTCACCACCTAATGAAGCCCAATGTCTAAATACTCTAACAGCATCAGGGTTTCCATTACTACCATCAGATGTAACTCCAACTAATTTCATGCCTTTATTAATCATAGCTAAATAATCATCATCAGAATTCGGTATATAATACATGCTTCTTTCTGGATGATAACTATCTCCAAGAGATAAAGTAGAAATATGATATTTATATGTTCCATCTTCGGCTACACTATAATTTCTAGCAAGAGCAAAAGCAGAACCTCCACCAGCACTAACTCCAGCAACAGTTACATTATCCCAGTCACCAGGTATTATATCAGATAAACTATTTAATGTGTTTGCTGCCTCTTTTCCACTATAATAATAAGAACCCCCTGGAAATATTAAAATAGTATTATTATTACAGTTTAATTCATTAAGACTCACACAGTTTCTACTAGAATAATCATCGTCCATTCCCTTATAATAAACAACAATTTGAGTATTCTCATCTATATGATCAGGCATATAAATTTGAGCACCAACTTCACTATCCCCAGTAGGCGTATATTCTCCAACATTCCAACTTATAGATCCAGAATCATTATAAGTTTTATGTTCAGTTTCTATACCATTTATATTATTAGTACGTGTAAAATCAGCACTATCTTGATATCCTGTATTATTATTCATAAAACACCTCTATTATTAATCAATTATAACACACATAAAAAGACAAGAAAATAAAAAGACATAAAATTTGCTATAAAATTATGTCTATTTTTTAATTACATCATTAATAATATAATTTGTAATAAATAATCCAGCAGTTGCAGGAACAAAAGATGTAGAACCAAGCATTTTAGTATTAATAGGTTTTTCATCACTTGTTACAACTGTAACATCTTTCATTAAAACTCTATCTTTTCCTAAATCATGTCTTATCTTTTTAGCAAGTGGATCAGTTTCTGTTTTATCAAGAGTAGTAATTCTAACACGAGTAGCATCTATTTTATTTGCTGTTCCCATACTAGAAACTAATTTAATTCCTTTATCATGACATTCTCTAATTAATTTAACTTTAACTTTTGTAGTATCACAAGCATCAATAATATAATCATATTTATATGTAAATAAACATTCTATATTATCTTCTGTTATATGAGTATTTATAATACTAACATTAGCATCTTTATTAATTAGTTTGATACGTTTTTTCCATTCTCTTGTCTTATATTTATTATTATTTCTAGATGTAGCAATTATTTGTCTATTAATATTACTTGGTTTAATAGTATCACTATCTACTAGTGTAATATTTCCAACACCACATCTAATCAAAGACTCTATAACGTATCCTCCAACACCTCCAAGACCAATTATTAATACATTTAATTTCTTAATCTTTTCAATGTTTTCTTCTCCGATTAGACTCTCAAGTCTACACAAATTCATACTTTTTGCCTCCTAAAAGCACGAATATTATAGCATAAAAAAAACCTAGTGTAAATATAGTGTAATAAATCTCGCGCTCGACGAGGTGGTAGATCACACGATATGTCTGGGATCTTGATATAAAATCAATATTCAACGCCGCATACCGATTAGTTCCCCTATAATATTACATAGTCGGTTTATTGTGTCTATATTAATCATCTAGGTTAATTAAAGTTTATCATATAAAAATATTTAAGTCTATGCTTTGAAAATAAACTTTACACTATTTTATTATAATCAACGAAATGACCATATTTAGCAGTGTCAACATAACATTTATTAAGTAAATCTAAATCTTCAATTATGTTATTTGGTTCACATTCAGCATATAATGAACCACTTACATCAATATCGCCTTTATCACTAGTTATGTATATAGCAAGGGGTTTTCTTATTCCAATAGCATAACTAAGTTGAACTTGACACCACCTTAAATTATATTTTTTCAAATAATCAACTGCTATATTTCTAGCTTTATAAGCAGCACTTCTATCTACTTTAGATGGATCTTTACCACTAAAAGCTCCACCACCCACTGGAGCAAATCCCTGATATGAATCAACAACAATTTTTCTTCCAGTAAGTCCAGAGTCACCCTCAAAACCACCTATTTCAAATCTACCAGTTGGATTAATAAGAAACATTTCTATTTTAACATTATATTTTTCACAAATAGATAGGCAAATAGTTTTAATAATTTTATCTGTTTCTTCTCTTTCTTTTTCAGTATTTTGATAAGAAATAGTAAAATCTTTAATACTTAGTAGTTTCATATTTTCATCATATACTCCAGTAATCTGAGCTTTACCATCAGCATAAAATCTTTTATCTTTTTTTCTTAATTCATCATACTTAATTGATAATTCAGAAAGTATCATCATAGCTGTAGGTAAATAAAATGAGTTATCATTACAAGCATAACCAAACATCATGCCTTGATCTCCAGCTCCGCCAACTTCTTTATTAGTTCCAAGAGCAATATCATTACTTTGAATACCTATATTATTTATAATCTTATACTTTTTATAGTAACCAATATCATTCAAAGTCTCATTTACTACTTTTTCAACATCTACAATACTTTTAGATGTAACTTCTCCAGTTATAAATATTACTCCTTTACCTCCACAAACTTCAATAGCGCATCTACTATCTTTATCCCCTTTTAAATATTCATCTAATAAAGCATCACTTATCTGATCACATACTTTATCAGGATGACCTCTAAAAACAATTTCATTACTGTATAACTTCATAATTTCCTCCTTTCAGTAATAATTACCTTAAAAAGAAAAAATACCTAAGATAACCTTAAGTATTAAAAGCTATCCTCATCCATCTGGGTTTACCACCTAATCAAATAGGTTGGTGTGATCTACGAGCCAGTCTCTAAATCACTCTTTATAAGGTAATATAAAATTGTTGTCCTAAGACATAAATATTATAACATAAAATGCATAAAATGTAATATGTTAAATAAAATAAAAGACAATATTTTTTTCAAATCAGCATTTTTACTATTAATTGGTGGAACTCTAACTAAACTAGTTGGTTTTATTCTAAAAATAATTATAACTAGAAAAATTGGTACAGAAGGTATAGCTATTTATAGTCTATTATCCCCTACCATATCATTATTAACAGTAATAGCTACATTTAGTTATCCAACAGCATTATCAAAAATAATATCAGAAAGACAAACAAACTCAAAATCATTATTTTATTCTACAATAATACTTTCTTTTATAATAAATATTATAGTTATTTTAGTCACTATTTTATTTGCTCCAATATTATCAAACAATCTATTAAATGAAAGTAGACTTTATTATCCAATAATATGTATAAGTTTAACTATGCCTTTTATAAGTATATCTTCTATCATAAAAGGTTATTTTTGGGGAAAACAAAATATGTTCCCATATATGTTATCCAATTTTATAGAACAATTAACAAGATTATCTTTAATACTGTTTTTCCTAACAAAAATATTTTATAAAGGATTAGTATTTTCAATATGTTTTTTATTTATAGTAAATATGATTGGTGAAGTAGTCTCACAAATAATAATGATTCTTTTTATGCCAAAAAATTATTTAAATTTCAAGAATATAAAAATAGATTCAAAAGATATAAAAAGTATTTTAAATATATGTATACCATGTACATCAAGTAAAATAATTGGTTCAATATCATATTTTTTTGAACCAATAGTTTTAACTAATGTTTTAATATTTATGGGTTATTCAAATGAATATGTAATTTATGAATATGGTATCATAAACGCATATGCTCTTTCACTACTATTAATGCCTCAATTCTTTACTCAAAATATGTCAACAGCTTTAATACCAGAATTATCAAAACATTATAGCTATGGCAATAAAAAAATGTGTAAAAAAAGAATAAAAGAAATACTTTTAGTCTCTTGTTTTATTGGTTTAATATCAACAATTATAATTAGTGTATTCCCTAAATTCTTTTTAAGCACTTTATATCATACTACAGAAGGATATGATTATATTAAGATATTATCTCCATTTGTAATATTATTCTATGTAGAATATCCTCTAATGAGTTCTCTTCAAGCATTAGGAAAAAGTAAAGAAGCTATGAAATGCACAATAACTTCTTCAATAATAAGACTATTTTCCATAGCAATACTTTCACTATTAAAAATAGGTATCTATAGTTATATATTATCAATAATAGTCAATCTTTTAGTATCAACTTACCTTTATTATAAAGAAGTCAAAAAAGTATTAGCTTAATTCATCATTTTTAATCACATATACTTTATTATCTTTATAAAAAGCATAAAATATATCTTCAATATTTAAATTCTTATTATCTAAATTATCTATTAACCAATCTAAATCTTTATTAATATAGTTTAATGTATCTTTTTGAACACAGCCATCTAATATAAGAGGGAATGGTATATCACTAGTATCATTTTTATATAAGTTTAATCTCCCATTATTTTCAAGAATAGCAAACTTTACTTGAGTTAAATCTTCTATATTATTATTTCTTAATTCAAGCATTAAATCATCTAAAGAATATCTTTGCTTTTTCATTTCAGTTTTATTTATTTTACCTTTATTTATTATTAATGAAGGCTTTCCATCAACTAAAGTCCTAAACTTTTCTGATTTAACTGATAATACTCCAAATATTATTTCAAATACAAGTAATATCACAATAGGTATAATAGTCAAAAGCATAGATTCATCATAATTCTCTATACTAATCGCAACTAATTCAGCTATTAACAAACTAACAACTAAATCCATCAAAGATAACTCTCCTATTTCTCTTTTACCCATCAATCTAAATACAACAATAATAAAGAAATAAAAAAATATTGTCCTAAAAGTAACATTTAATATATTCATAATATTCACCATTATTATTATGTATAATCATATTATTTTTAAACATAAATATAATTAATTAGGTGATCAAATGTCAAAAACAAAAAATTATATTAAAAATATTTCATTAATTCTTTTATCTATTATAATTTATTTATTATTTATATCTATTTTTTATTATTTTGAAATATTAAATTATAAAGTTGTTTCTATTATAAATTTTATTGTAGTTATGGTTTTATTCTTTGCTTTAGGATTTAAAACATCTTCTATTGAAAGAAAAAAAGGATACTTAAATGGTTTTATAGTATCCAGTATATTAGTATTATTATTTATAATTTTATCTTTAATATTTAGTAAATTAAGTTTTAGTAGTTTAGTTTATTATTTATCATTAATTCTTTCAAGTATAGTTGGTGGCATTATTGGTGTTGGAAAACATAATTAATTAACCATAAGTAAAATTTCTATTTTGTCTCCATTTTCTAGTTGAAAATTAATAGTATTACCAGTTTGTTTAAAATTAGTAACTTTACTTATACTTTTTTGAGTTTTAGCATTCAAATCTATAAAATACAAATTATTGTTTTTATCAATAACCAAATTATTATTAGATAAATAAATATAATATTTAACTTTTATCAAATTACCATTTTCATCTTTTACATTATCTATAGTTCCATCAATGTTAACAGAAAAACTTGGTTCTTTGCTATCTCCAGCACAAGAATATCCTCCAAATGTAGTAATACTAATCTTATGTTCTTTCATATAAGTGTTAATCGGTAAAAGAGATGCATTATCATCAATAGATAATACAAGTATTTCACCATCTATATTAAAATAAAATAAGTTGACTAAAACTTCACATTCAAATATAAAAGCTTTTCTCGAAATATTATTTATTTTACCTTTAGCACTTGTTTCATAATACTTATAATTATTATAAAGTAACTTTGCTCCATCATTAAAGTCATCATCATCTAAACGACATTCACTATCATTAGCAGAATCTATAATATCAGCAAAATATGAATAATATATTTTATTGCTTTCAGTAACAGCAAATATATATCCTCCAGAATAACAATCAGCATATGATGAAAAATACTTAATATTTTCGTCAATGTATTTATCTTTTACCCATTTATTATCAATATTCCAATATATTTTTTTATTTTGTAATTTAATAAAAGGAATTTCTTCTCCTTCAAAACCCTTTTCATTCATCTTAAAATATTTATCATATATAGTATCATAATCCCAAATATATGCTTGATTATATTTAATTTCTTTATTATTTATTTTAATTGTTTCATAATAATAATCATTATCATCATCTGCATTATTTATTTCATTATTAGGTTCATCATTTAAATTATTACCATTGTTATCTACAACTTCATTGGGAATAGTGTTATCCTTATCTTCATCTTTTTTATTATCAATCGTATTATCATTATTATCTTCATTAACATTATTATCAATAACAGTATCTTCATCATTATTACTATTATTTTTATCATAATAGAATCCAAGTCCACTAAAACTAACACTAACTATAAAAAGTAAAATTAAGATTATCAAAATTATATTACGTTTCACACTTACTCACCACTTCTATTCTAGAAATAGTATATCATACAAACGAATTTAAATAAATTAAAATAAAAAAGAAAAACTATTCATTTTTCTTCTTATTATATCTACTAGCAAATTCTTCTCTAAATTCTAATAAATCATCTGCTTCTATATGAGTTCTAATATCTTCCATTAATTTGGTTAAAAATCTAATATTATGAATTGAAATTAATCTTTGACCAAAAGTTTCATCAGCAACTAATAAATGTCTTATATATGATTTAGAATAATTCTTACAAGCATAACAATCGCAATCTTTTTCAATTGGATCTAAATCTTTAATATATTTAGCGTTTCTAATATTAGTTCTACCATCACGTGTTAATGCATTTCCATGTCTTGCAAGTCTTGTTGGAAGAACACAATCAAATATATCTATACCACGAATAACACCGTCAATTAAATCCATAGGTTCTCCAACACCCATTAAATATCTAATTTTATCTTTAGGTAAATATGCAGTAGCATACTCAATCATTTTAAGTTTAGTTTCGGCATCTTCTCCAACACTTACACCACCAACAGAATATCCATCAAAATCTAATTTAGCAGTTTCAACCGCAGAAAACTTTCTTAAATCTGGAAATTCTCCACCTTGAACAATTCCAAATTGAGCTTGAACATCACGTTTCTTATTAGCATCTAAACTTCTTTTAGCCCATCTAAGTGTTCTTTCAACACTATTTTTCATATATTCATGAGTTACTGGATAAGGAGGACATTCATCAAAACTCATTATAATATCACTACCTAATTTATTTTGAATTTCAATACTTTTTTCTGGAGTCAAAAATAAATTTCTTCCATCAATATGGCTTTTAAACTTAACTCCTTCTTCACTAATATCTTTTGGTTTAGCTAAGCTAAATACTTGAAAACCACCACAATCAGTTAAAATTGGACCAGTTTTATAATTCATAAAATTATGAAGACCACCAGCATTATCAACTACATCTTCTCCAGGTCTAAGCCATAAATGATATGTATTTGAAAGAATAACATCAGCATGAGCATCTTTTAATTCTTCTGGACTAAGTGTTTTTACTGTAGCTTGTGTCCCAACAGGCATAAACATAGGTGTTTTATGAGTTCCCCATTTAGTATGAAATTCACCAAGTCTAGCACCACAACTATTTTCTTTTAATAATTTAAATTTTAAATCCATTATAATTCCTCCTCAGTTAAAAACATAGCATCTCCAAAACTAAAGAACTTATATTTTTCTTTTTGAGCATGCATATAAGCATTCTTAATAATATCAACACTACTAAAAGCACTAACTAACATAACTAGTGTACTTTTTGGTAAATGAAAATTAGTAATTAATCCATCAGCACTTAAAAATTTATGTGGTGGATAAATAAATATATCAGTTTCTTCTATAGTACTTTTAAATTCTCCATATTTTTGAATGTTTGCTTCAAGAGTTCTAAGAGATGTAGTACCAACACAAATAATTCTATTATTATTCTTTTTAGCTTCATTTAGTTTTTGAGCAACATCTTCACTTATTTCATATAATTCACTATGCATATCATGTTTAGTAATATCATCTTCACTAACTGGTCTAAAAGTTCCAAGTCCTACATTTAAAGTAACATATAAAATATTTATTCCTTTTTCTTCTATTTGTTCAAGTAATTCTTTTGTAAAATGAAGCCCAGCTGTAGGTGCAGCAGCACTACCAGTCTTTTTTGCATAAACAGTATTATATCTGTCATTTTCTTTTAATGATTCATGAATATAAGGAGGAAGTGGCATAGCCCCAACTGAATTTAAATGTTCAACAAATATCCCTTTATAATTAAATTTAACATGAGTAAGTCCATCATTAAATACATCAATTACCTCACATTCAAAATCATCTTCAAACTTAATAACAGTACCTTTTTTAACTCTCTTTTGTGGTCTTACTAAACATTCCCATATATTGCTTTCTAATTCTTTCAATAAAAGTATTTCAATCTTAGCTCCTGTTTCAGTTTTAGTTCCAATAATTCTACTAGGTAATACTTTTGTATTATTAAGTACTAAAGTATCTCCTTTTCTTAAATAATTAATAATGTTATAAAATACTTCATCAACATATTTTCCATTATTCTTATTAACAACTAATAATTTAGAATGATCACGTTCTTTAATAGGAGTTTGAGCTATTAAAGATTCATCTAAATCATAATCATAAGTATTTATATCTTTATAATCCATAATCAACCTAGGAAAACAGCCTAGTGATTCACCTCTCTTTTCTAGTAGTAAATTATAACACAAAATAAAAAGATTATAAACTATAAATTGCTTATAACCTCTTCTAAATCTTCTTTACTTTGAAAACCAACTGATTCAAGTATTTTTTCTCCATCTTTAAATATCATTAAGTCTGGTATACTCATTACTCTATATTCTTGAGCTAAATCAGGAAATTTATCTACATCTATTTTAATAATGTCTATTTTATCTTCAATACTTTCAAGAACAGGACCCATCATCTTACAGGGACCACACCATTCAGCATAAAAGTCTACTAAATGATATCCTTCTTTAACTAATTCATTAAAATTATTTTTTTCTAAATATTTTATCATTTTAATTTTCCTTTCTCTTTTAATATCTCCACATTTTCTTTAGAAATAATTTCATATTTTATACATGTATTAATAGCTTCTTCACTGAATTTTTCTTTATCATTTTTATATGTTTTACTTAAATCATTTATTTCTTCAACTACTTTATTAGCATCACTAACTGCACTACTCATAATAGGTGTATTATAAAGTATTTTGTTTTTTAATTTTGAATCATCTAATCCTTGTAAAGTCCAAAATGGTAAATTAAATATAAATAATGCTATAAAAACAATAATATAACTTTCTATAAATCCAACTATTCCACCTAATATTTTAGATATGAATCCAAGTACAATAGTTGCTTTTAATATCTTTTCTATTATACCACTAACTACAAGAACTATTCTTAAAGCTAAATATAATAATGAAAAAACTATCAAGAAAGCTATTACTTCATACAGTAATATATTTAAAACTGCTACTCCTTCAAATACACCACCAAAATTAAAGAATGGTAAATTTTTATAAAGTAATGAAGCAACTGGATTCTTTAAATAAAATGATACTACTAGTATAAGTATAAGTCCTACTAAGAAAACTGTTTGTTTTATTAGTCCTCTTCTCATACCACTCATTATTCCTAAAAAGAAGCAAACTATTATTAAAGCATCTACTATATTCATAATTTTCATCTCCTTAAACTCTATATGGATTATCTATGCTTCCATCTCCACTTACTACTTTAATATTTCCTTTTAATGCTATTACAGGTCTAATAATATTAACTGTATTAACTTTATTAGTAATAAGTTTTCCTTTATTTACTACAAAATTATATGCATCACTACCATTAAAATATGCAGGTGTTATAGTCCAATATGAACCATCAATATATAAATAATTATTTTGATTATTATTTAACATATTAATACCAGCATAATATACTTCATCAGCACTGATAAGTCCAATTGGATAATTAAGTCCATTACTAGTACTAATTTTATCATTCTCATTTATACAATCATAATCACTTCTATTATTATAATATAAGTTATTAAATGATAAATATCCAGTATTATTTTTAGAGTAACCACTATTTCCATAATTAATTTTATTTAGTGTAAATTCATTTGTTTTTCTATTATTACAAAAAATAGTATCATTTGCAATAAAATTATTATATGAAAATAAATCACTCACATAGAAACTATCTAATACTTTTTTAACTGAACTAAAGTTATTATTAGAATGTTCTATTTTATATTCTCCACTACTTGCATTACCATATAAATATCCAACATAAGCATTATAATCACTATTATCATTAAATTTACTTTGAATATTTTTAAAAGTACAAACACCATCAATATATTCTCCATTATATATAATTTTTATATTTCCACTTTCTGTAGTTCTAATTATTTTCCAACACTTATTAGCAAATATTAAATTATTATTTAAATTATTTCCACCTCTATAAAAGAAAATAGTATTTCCATTAATAGAGTTATTAGTATAAAAAATTCCTTCATTATTAAAGTTTTTTTCAATATAAGGTAAAACATTATTATTATGTACAAAATATGATAAAGAGTTCCTTTCATATAGAAAAGCATTATCACTAGTTATTCTAGAAGATTTAACATCTATATTAGTAGAAAATGTTTTATTCATATTATTATTTTGATTTTTATCTGTCTTTAAGAATGTAATAATTAATTCATAATTATGTGTCTTTCTTGCTTCTATTCTAACATTACTAGCTATATATGTATTATCTTCATTAGGAACAATTTTATTAATTACAATACTTCCTCCATCATTTGAATATAAACTATATACTAAATCACTAGGATTATTAAAATTATTAACTAAATTTTTAAATAATAAATCATAATATACAACTGTATCTCCAGTATTTTTAACATTAAATGTTTTCTTAATAGATTCTCCAGTATAAGCATTAACAAGAGATATATTACTAGTATCATTAAAAGTTATTTCCATATTTGAATCAAATGTGCTTACAAGTATATCATTACCACTACCTTCAGCATTAATAGAAAAGTATGCTAATGATGCTCCAATTATAGCCACAATTAATGTAAGTACTCCTATTATTCCAAAAAATATTCCTCTCTTATCTTCTTTTTCCATTTTTATTATCTCCTCTCTACTTTCATACATTAATGATAACAAATTTTTCATTTTTTTTCAATACCATTTGCATATTATTTTAAGAAATAGTCAAATTATATCTATAAATATATACAGTTACCATTTCTCTTGTACAATCCTTATTAGGATAAAATAATTTATTACTAATTATCCCTTTACTATAAGCCCAATTAATAGCATTAAAGTAATATGCTTGCGATGATATACCAGGAAATGCATTAGTATTAACAACAGGTTCTCCAGCATATCTCCAGAGCATAGTAATAAACTGTGCATTAGTAACATTTGAATTAGGTTCAAATAGCTCATCTGATACTCCATTAATTATATTACTATCAACGCCCCACTTAACAGCACTAACATACCAAGACGAATTAGAAACATCCTTAAATTTAATTTTTAAGTTGGAATTCCTAGGATCATTACTAGACAAAAGATTTCCTGCCAAAACATCTCCAGGTCTACCAGCATATCTCCACAGAAAAGTTATAGCCTCAGCTCGAGTAACAAATTGACCAATTCCAAATTGACTCTTATCAATACCATATATAATTCCATGGTCATATCCCCATTTAATAACAGAATTATAATAAGTATTTTGTTTTACATCATTAAAATTATGCTCAGAATTAAAGTTATTAATTTCAATTCTTCTAGATTGATCATCAAAATAAATATCTAATTTAGTATAATTTTTTGGAGTCCCGTCATTATCAGTATCATCATTATAAGCAGAGCAGTTGTTGTACAATACATCGTTAGCCCTTAATCCACCAAAATTATAAAGATTTCCACTTGCAATACTATTTACAACTTTAAATCCATTAGATTTAGAAGAAGTGTAATCTTTACTAAAACGTCCTTGATGTTCAAAGAAAAATCCAAATTTAGTATTACCAATAGATTTACAATTTTCAATATACATTGATTCATCATCACTAAAACCAGTGCCTATTCCGAATCCAGAAGCTCCTTCGCTAAAAATATTCGCATTCTTACCGCAATTAATAGCAGTACTGTTAGTAATTTTTCCATTAATAACATTATCCATTCCAAATCCAGTACCATCAGTGTTTTTTACAATAATATTATCCCAATAACAATTACGACATAAGTTAATCATAAAACCCTTTCCAGATGAATTATAAATATTACCTTTGACGCTTTCGCCATCAATAATAAAATTATTAAAGCTAACATTTTCCAAATAATTAACATCAGAACCACCAGAATCACTAAATTCATTCCAATAAAACATATCCAAACCATATTTAATAGTACCGGGAACTGCATAAGGCTTTAATATGGTTCCATTATCATCATCGGCACCTGCGCCAGTAATGGTTATGCCATTTTTAGGTTTAATTACATAATCCTCAGTACCCCTACTAGAAGTTCCACCCTTCGAAAAATAATATATACCTTTAGGTATTTTTATATCATTTCCATTAGCAGTATCAACAAGATATTGTAAAACTCGAGTATTGTGTTTCATTGCATTTTTTTCTTCTTTAGTTACTACATTATCCGCTAAAAAATCCCCTTCAATTAAATAAGTATCATTTTCTTTATCATTAATATTATTATCAAAATCACTTTTTTCAACATTATATACTGATGTTCTATTATAATCATTTTCTATATCAGTTTCGCTTTCATTAACTTTAGCAATATAATAATAATCAGTATCTTGATAATTAACTTTATCCAGTACTAGATATTTTTCACCATTTTCAAGTATAATTACTTTATTAATATTTAACATAATATAATCTCCTTTAATTATTATTTATTTTTGGAAATCCAAAATTATCATTGCTAGATAATCCATCACTTATTGGAATATTTATATTTGGAAAGAAACTAGTTTCCATCTTCTCATCAGATGCTGGTGTCCAGAAGGAACTACTATTATCAGTAGTATTAATATTATTATTAGTAGTACTATTATCAAAAATATTTATATTAGTATCTAAATTATTTGAAGTATTGTCTTCTAATTTAGGTTTAATATCTTCCCATAAAGGAACCGCACTCTCTACCTTATCTTTTTTCATATTCTCACTAGAAGTAGGTATATTCCATACCAGTGGTTCTACTTTAGGTTCCGCTTGTTCAGGTTCTTCCCATTTAGGCATCTCCCACGTTGGAGTAACTGGTATATCCTCTTTCTTAACTTCTTCATTAGGAGCATCTACTTTAGGTTCCTCAGGAATACTAGGTACCTCCAATTTAGGCATTTCCCACATTGGTGTAACTGGTATGTCTTCTTTCTTTTCTTCCTCTTTAGGAATCTCTACTTTAGGTTCTTCCTTCTTAGTATCAGATAATATCTCATCAAAAGATACAGGTTTAGGATTTAACTTTTTATTAACCTTTTCTCTAACAGCCTCACCTTTTAACTTGGCAAGACCCAA
>USNG01000034.1 GCA_900556025.1 uncultured Mycoplasmatota bacterium | reverse complement strand
GATAAAGCACCAACCATACCTAAAGATAAACTAATATTAGAATTAATTGTTCTAATAATCATTGCTGTTACCATAGATAACATAAGTATACATAAAGAAAAGGCTTTACTATATACTACTCCAGTATAAGTCTTTCTATATATGTATATAATAAACATTCCAATTACAAATGCTACTATAAGAGATAAAATCATATCTCCTACTGAAATTGTTCCTGTAAAATTTTCTAATACAGATTTTTTAATTGTATCTACTGCACTCATTTTTTCCTCCTACTTGATACTTCTACATATTGCAAATTTACTAACTGCTTCTCTACAGCTAGGAATATCATTTAATATATTTGCTATATGTAATGGTAATATTTCATTAAATTTAACTTCTAAAACTTGTTTTCCGTCTTCTGTTACTGAATATGTTGGTCTTTCATTATCAAATAAATCATAATTATAAAGACCACTTTCTATATTAGAATCAAATGTAATTCTTACTTCACTTATTGGATAAGTAAATGCTATTCTATGATAAGCAACAATTATAGATGGGATTAAACCTTTAGTTTTTGTATCATTTATAAACTCTAATAATAATCCTTCTGGATTATTTATTTCATTAATTTTACCACTTAATATTTTACTATATATGTCTTTTGAAATCAACATTTGTTCTTTTGCTGTATAAGTATTATGTTTCATT
This sequence comes from uncultured Mycoplasmatota bacterium, assembly GCA_900556025.1. The sequence goes on along the minus strand of USNG01000034.1, from coordinate 15,037 downwards.
TTCTTTTCAAGTCTTATAAAGCTTTCATCATCATTATAAATTCTTATTCTATACTTTTTTCTATACAATACTCCATCCATTTTTTCGTAGTATGAAGTTGAATCTAGATTATCAAAATATAAACTTTTTATTAAGTAAGAACCATCTTCATAATAAGCATTTTTGTCTTTGCCTAATATTAATGAAAGTTTTTGTTTTAATACTTCAGCAGCACTATTACTTATTTTAAATTTTAATTCATGCCTATATTTGTATTTTTTCATTTAACATCACCAAAATATTTCTTAACTTCTGAATCAGATAAATTAAAGTATGATTTAGCATATTTAACTAAAATAGCATTTCTTTTTTTAGCAAATGTTTTCATAGCTGTGATTGATTTTTCCCAATGACTATAAGAGTTATTCCATCTTTTTGCATTTCTTTTAAATTCATCTTTTCCAATTTCTTCAATTACTTCATCTATTCTTTTATTAACATTATCATAAGACCAAGTATTCTTTAAATTATAAGATAGTCTTTCTAAAAATGTTTTTTTAAATTCATCACTTTTCATTAAGTTTCTAAGTAATGTTGTTGGGAAGTTCCATGCTCCCATACCATTTGGATTAGTATATTCAGTAAATGTATTTTGATTTGTTCTAAAGAAACCTGAATCAATATCATAGAATATATATTTCCATTTACCATTATCTACTTCACTACTACTAAAATATCTTGTATTTAAAATATCATAGTTAGCTGTATATATTTCACCAATCCAGAAGTCACATAGACTAGTAATATCTATTTGATCTTTTACTTTATCGTAGTTTGATTTATCACTCATCGAGTTATTTGATACGAAGTTTATAAGTGAATTATAATCTTTATTTGTTCCAAATTTTACTTCTCCATCAATTCTCAATATTGAAGAGTTTTCTTTAGTAGCTTGTACATTATAGTGATTAGAAATAAATGTTTCATCTACTTTTTCACGAATAAAATATATTCCCCAATACTTTCCATTAATATATAGAGCAATTGGTTTATATGCTTGTACATCTACATCTGTATATTCACCCATTAATGATGTTGCAACTACATCTTTTATTACAGTTCTTTGACTATCATATTCAAATTCATCTTGAGAGCCAGTTCTTAATACAAGAGACTCATACATTGAACTATCTACTGTATCAAATACTTTATATTTTAAGTGAGCATCTCCGAATTCTTTTTTAAATTTAATTTCATAGCTTTTCTTTTTATAACTTCTAGTAGAACCACCAAATAATTTTAAACCTGCTCCTACTTCAAAACTATTACCATCAGTATCATAAAATTCTACATTAGTTTGTTCAATAACTGAACTATTTAATGATGTATGATTATTGACATTATTTAGCTTTTTATTATCTATGCTTAATGACATAACAGCTATTTTATGATTTTCATTCATAATGTATGAGTAAGTTTTAGTTTCACTTTCAAGTTTTCCGTCTTCTTTATTCATTATTCTTAAAACAGTAGTCTCCTTAATAGTAAGAGGACTACTGTATATTTTAGATGAGACAGTTGGTGTTGAACCATCAAGTGTATAATAAATTTTACCACTTCCTGTAAGAGTTACTTCTATTTCATCTTTATTATTAAATACTCCTCCAGAAACAGAAGATGTTGGCATGCTAGACATTGCTATATCTCCATTTCCATTTTTACTTCCTGGCGTTGGAGTTTTATAATAATAAACACCATAATCTTTTCCTTTACCAATAGAGCTTCCATTTGGAATATCTGACACTAATATAGAATCAACAATATTTCTATTTTTAGTTAAGTATATTCCTTCTACATCACCTATTTTAAAGTTTGCATGCTTATATTTATTATTTGATAAGCTTTCTGTTCCAGAAGCCATAACTAAATAATATTCACCTTTACCAAGCTCAACCTTTGGTAATTTATACATACAAATATTATTTGTAGTATTAGTTAAACAATAATCACTTAATTTAATAGTATCATTAGAATTATTATATAACTCTATCCAGTCATAATAGTTTCCACCATTTTGAGGTAAATATTTATAATTATTGTTCATTACCTCATTAATAATTAAACCATCTGGAGTACTCATATATTTCTTTTGAAAATCTTTTATTCCATCTATTCCATTATCGTACCCTGGTGAAATACTGCTTCCTTCTGACATTGTATTATTATTTCTAATATAAGCTTTTCCATTAGCTAAATTTTTATATTCAACTTTATCTATTACTTTTCCTTTATTATTTGTTAATACTGCTACTCCATTTTTATTTTTTAATTTAAATCCAGTACTTAATTCTCCGCTTTTTCTACTTATCCCTGATGTATAAACTACGCTAACTTCTCCTGGAGATAATTTTATACTTGGAAATTGCCATTTGAAACTAACATCTTCACTATTAGATAAACTATAATTAGCAATATTTATAGACTTATCACTAACATTTTTAACTTCTATATATCCACTATATTCACCATTTTTATTTTTAAAGTTTCCTTTATTATCTGGTAAAACTTCATTAATTACAATTGTTTCATCTTCACTTGAGACTAATGACGCAATAAATTCTTTATGACCATCAATAGTATTTGCAAATCCAGGAGTTGGTTCATCTTGTACAACCCAGTTGCCTTTTGGATCTCTAGCCATAACATAGTTTGAATCTAATGATACAGTTTCAACTGCATCAATTACTTTTCCATTTGGTTTAAATAAAGTAACAACTTCTCCTCCAGAACTCTTAAGTTTAAAATCAGCACTTAATTCACCTTTTTTACCAGTTAATTTAACTACTATATATTTTTTAGATTCTATTGTGATATCTCCAAATGCCCATTTAACTTTATCGTTTTCGTCACTTAAACCATAATTCTTTAAACTAATATCAGAGTCACTTCCATTATATATTTCAATATAATCATATAAAGTTCCTTCTTCATCAGATATAACACCATTATTAGATGTCATTATCTCATTTATAACAAGTTTTTTTATATCAACTTCATCATTAGTTAAATCAGTTTTATCTATCTTTACTCCTTTTTTTCCAAATAAAACACTCACTAATAATAAAACTATTATTAATGCTATACTTACTATAAAAAATAATATATTATTTTTAAACTTTTTGATATTAAATTTCATAATAAAACTCCTATTATAATTATACTATAATAAGAGTTGTTATTCTATAATATCGTAAATTTTTTTGTTGTGTTTTACATAAATAATTTCATAGTTCTAATCATTTGAGCAGTGTATCCTACTTCATTATCATACCATGCTACAACTTTTAATAATTGTTTTCCATCACTCTCAACAATATTAGTTAAAAGTCCATCAATAGTACATCCATATTCTTCACCAATTACATCTGAACTAACAATTGGATCTTCTGTATATTTAACTGTTTTACTTTGATGAGATTTAAACATATTATTAACAGATTTAATAGTAGCATTCTTTTCTAATTCTAAGGTTACATCTACTACAGAACCATCTACTACTGGAACCCTTAAAGCTATTCCATCCATTTTTCCTTTTAAATGTGGAATTACCTTTCCTATTTGAGATGCCGCTCCTGTTGATGTTGGAATTATATTAAATGAGGCTGCTCTTCCACGTCTTGAATAAATTCCTTTTTTATGAGCAATATCTAATGTTACTTGATCATTTGTAATTGCATGAACTGTTGTCATGAATCCTTTTTTGATTGTAAATTTATCATCAATTAATTTAACTAGTGGTGCTAAACAGTTAGTTGTACAACTAGCTGCACTAATAATTTTATCATTTTTACTTAATATTTCATGATTTACACCATAAACTATAGTTTTAACATCATCTTTAGCTGGAGCACTTATAATAACATGTTTAGCTCCTGCATTTATATGTGCTTGGCATTTTTCAGCTGATGTGAAAACTCCAGTACATTCTAATACAACATCAACTCCTAGTTTCTTCCATGGTAAATTATTTGGATCCATTTCAGCAAATACTTTAATTTTTTTACCTTTTACAATTAAATCATTTCCTTCAAATCCAACTTTACCTTTATATGTTCTATGAGCTGAATCATATTTGAATAAATAAGCTAACTGACTTGCATCAGTTAAGTCATTTATAGCTACTACTTCAATATCCTTTTCGTTTTGTAATAATCTTAATGCTGTTCTACCTATTCTTCCAAATCCATTAATTGCTACTTTCATTTTATTTCCTCCTATTCAAAATAGCTTCCGCCAATAAATTCTCTTAATACACTTACATTTGGTATTGCTTCACTTGGTATACTTAAAAAACCTTTTAAGAAATTTAATATTCTGATTGCTTCTTCATAATATGGAGAATTCTTTTCTACAGAGAATAATAATGGTACTGCATATGTTCTTAAAACTCCAATTTCATAAGCAAGAGATGTATTTATTATATAGTCTGCTTCTCTTTGGTATGGATATACATATTTTTCTTCGCTTTCTCTCATGCCAGCCCAATTATGTAATGTATCTTCTGCAGAATATCCTCTATGTTTATAATCTCTTACCATACGTCTTAATAGTCTTAAATCAGTTGTAGATATATGATTATGTCTATCTAATCTTACAGGTGTAAATGGACTAATATATATCTTTAACTTTTCACTTGCAGGAATTGTTGAACTTAATCTTTCATTTATAGCATGTAAACCTTCTACTACCAAAACTTCATTTGGTTTTAATGTAGTTGGTTTTCTCTTATATTCTTTTTTACCAGTTAAGAAATTATAAGTAGGTAATACTACTTCTTTTCCACTTAATAAACTCTTTAATTGAGAATTAAATAATTTTATATCTAATGCCTCAACTATTTCAAATTCATAACTTCCATCTGCTTTTCTTGGACTATCTTCTCTTTCAACAAAATAATCATCAGTTGATATTACAAATGGTTCTATGCCTCTTGATCTTAAATATAAAGCTAATTTCTTAGATGATGTTGTCTTACCACTCGAACTTGGTCCTGAAATAAATATTGCTCTTATAGATTTGTTTTTAGCAACTTTAATAGCAACTTCTTCTAAATTTTTATCATATAATATTTCATTTGCTTGAATAAAATCATTTATTTTTCCTTCAACAATCATTTTATTAACTTCGCCAGCATATCTTACTCCTAAGCCAGCTAATTCTTTTTCATAATCTTTAAATGCTTCTAATACTTTTGGAGATGGATTGTATTTTGGAATAATATTTTTAATTGGATAGCTTAAAACAATTCCATTTGGTTCAACATAAGTTAAATCAAATCTTTTTAAATAACCAGTTGATGGTGGCATTAAATAATAGAAATAATTATAATCATCATCTAATTCATACATAGTTACAGAATCATTTGTCATATATAAATAATTTAATGCTTTTTCTGGTTCATTTAAACTATTTACATAATCATATGCATCACTTCTAGATACACTAATGTGTTTAAATGGCATATCTTTATCAACTATTTCTTTCATAGCTTTTTTAATTAGTGGAATATGATTTGCATTAATTTCTCTTTTACCAGTTATTTCTGTGTATAAAGATTTATCTAATGAATGTTTAATATTTACTACTGCTTTACTACCAAAAACTTCTCTAACTGCTTTAATATATATATATTCTAGCCCTTTTGTGTATATTTTTTGACCAATTCTATCAACAGTAGTTATATAATTTACAAAGGCATCTTCCATAATTTCATAGTCTGCTGGTACAGCTGAACCATTTACTCTTAAAGCTATTACTTTGTCATCATCTATTATTTTTAGTATTTCTCTTACAGTAATACCTCTATTAGTTTCAATAATTCTACTATCCTCAAATACTAATTTAATATCTTTTTTCATATATATCCCTCTTTATTCTACATATATTATATTATCAAATTTTTATGATTTTGAAAAGAAAAAACCTCATATATTTTGAGGTTTACAAATTAATCATTTCTTTTATTTTTCTAAATCTATGATTTATACAACTTTTAGATATTGGTTTTTCTGTTTCGCTACTTATTATTTCTGCTAATTCTGACATAGAACTTTCTGGATATTTTTCCTTGTAAATACATATTGTTTTTATCTTATCATCTAATAAATCAAAATCCATTATTTTTCTTAATTTCTTTATCATTTCTAATTGTTCATTAGATGCATTAATCATTTTATCAACATTAGCTTGTTCACAATTATTAAGTCTATTTGTCATATTTTTATGATCTCTATAAATTCTTATATCTTCATAATAAAACAAAGAAGTTGTTGCATTTAACATTTTAATAAAATCACTAATCTTTTCAGATTCTTTAATATATACCATGTAATTCTTTTCTCTTTTAATTACTTTACTATTAAAGTGTAATTCATTTAATAATCTATTTACTTCATTTGCTGTTTCTTCATTTGATATAACAAATTCTGCATGATACCTACTTGTTTTAGGATCATTAATACTTCCACACATCATAAATATTCCACGTAAATACGCTTGTTTATCTTTTAATTCATCTATTAAATAATTGTGTGGTACGTAGATCCTTTTACCATCTTCTAAAATACATAAATCATTTAGTATTAAGTCGATTTTTTCAGTTACTTTTAGTGAAACAAGTTTATTTTTTCTTAAAGTATTTACTTCACTAGTATCCATTTCTATTTCAACATGATAGATATCTTTAATCAATTTATATATTCTTCTAGCTACGCTTAAGTTTTCTGTTAGTATTTCAAAATTGTCTTCATGTATTTTAACACCAATATTCAATATAGCTGATAACTCTGCCATTTTTTCAGATTCACTATATTCAATATTACTAATTTCGTTTTTTATATTTGTTGTAAATGACATACACTCACCACCTAAACTTTTATTTATTATATCATATTTTTCAAGTATTAAAAAATTAGATACTTATTCAGTATCTAATTCTTCATTGTCTTTTGGTTCTGCATTATTATTTTGATTGATAATTACGGCCATAATAACAACAATTATTAATCCTGCTATAATTATTAAACTATTAGTACTCTTAGTGTCAGTTTTAATAAATTCAATGTTACCACTTTTATCTATTCTAATATTAGCACTAATCATATTTTTATCTTTTGTATATGTTAGCGTATATTCATCTTCTGGATCACCAGTTTGATTTAATATTGATATAGTTGTTTTACTAATAATATTGTCGTTTATATCTTTAATAGTTAATTCATGATTTCCATCAGAAACATTTTCTAATTCGTAGTATCCATTATCATCAGTTAAAGTTTCTAGTTCATCATCTAAAGTAACTTTAGTATATGCAAGTACTGCATTATTTGAATTAACTATTTTCCCTTTTAGTACAGCTGTATCAACACTTGTATATTTAGCATAAAGTGTAATTTGAACATCCTCACAATTTGTATTATTGTTATTTAATGTTAATGCATTTGTATCTACTTTATTAGTTAATCCAGAGTCATAATACCAACCAATAAATGTATAGTTTTCTTTTGTAGGTATTTCTGGATCTATTTTAAACACTGTAAATTCTTTACTTGTTATTTTGATATCTTCTACCTTACTTCCACCTAAAGTATCAAATGAAATTGTTAGTGTTTTTTCTTCTTTACATACATTTTTCTCTATCCATTTTGGATAAAGGGTTACATTTTTGTATCCTATATGGCAATTATTTTTATCATACTTTTTAGTTGCTTTAATATTGCCAGTATTCTCTGTTTCTACTTTCTTTGTTAAACCTGAGTCATAATACCAACCTGCAAATACATAACCATTTCTTTCTAAGTCTATTATTGCTGGATTATCACTACATCCGACGCATATTTCCTTTGTTAAGTTTTGACTATTGCTTACTTTATAAGTTAAAGTAAACTTATTATTAACTTTAGTATTACATGTTTTAGTAATTGTCTTTTTTGACCACTTTGCATAAAGAGTTACTTTATTATCAGGAATATAGCAGCCGTTTGAGTCATAGTGTCCTGAACTTTTTACATCGCTTGGACTAGTTCCCTCAACTTTCTTTGTCAATGCTTCATCATAGTACCAGCCATCAAATATATAGCCAGACTTAGTTGGTGTTGAAAGAGTTTTTGGTTGATTTTCTGGATTACAGCCTCCACAATATTTTGTGCTTTCAAGTTTATTTCCGCCATTTGTATTATAAATAATTTCTAAACTTCCACCTGTAATAAGAATTGATGAACAATCAATATTATGTTCTATTTTAATCCATTTCGCATAAAGGGTTACTTTACCATCAGGAATATAACAACCATTTGAATCATAGTGTCCTGGCTCTTCAACATCTCTTGTACTGGTTGCAGTTACTTTCTTTGTTAAAGCTGAATCATAATACCAACCAGCAAATATATAATCTGATTTAGTTGGTGTTGGTAGATTGGAATAAGCACTAGGACCACAGCCTTTACAAACATTTGCATCCTCTATTTTGTTTCCGCCATTTGTATTGTATATAATTTTAAACCCACCACCAGTTAAATTTTTACATTCTATTACATCTGTTATGTAATCTGTGGTCCATTTTGCATAAAGGGTTACTTCACTTCTAATATAACAGCCTTTTGAGTCGTAAATTGGATTTGTTTTAACTTCATCTATTGTTTTTGCTTCTACTTTTTTTGTTAGTTTTTCATCATAATACCAGCCAGCAAATGAGGCATCATTTTTTGTTGGAACAGGCAATGCTGGAAATTCTCTTATACCGCAAGTTTTGCAAACGCTTGAGCTTTCTATTACATTTCCACCATTCGTGTTGTAATATATTTTTGCTCCTGAACCATCTAAAGGTATGCATTCAATCACAAACGATTCTGGTGTTGATGCAGCATAACTTCCGTTTATATTTGAAATTGTTAGTGTTGCTACTAAGTATACTAACACTAATGATGAAAAAAATATGATATTGTTTTTCTTCATTTGTACGACCTCTATTCTTATGTTTTAATTCTATCACAAAAACATAATACATTCAATTTACAATCAAATAAAAATTAGATACTTATTCAGCATCTAATTCTTCACTTTCGTTTGGTTTGTTATTACTATTTTTGCTAATTATTACTGCAACTGTTACAATAATTATTAATCCTAATATAATAAGTAAACTATTAATATCTTTTGAATTATTTTTTACAAATTCTACATTGCCGCTTTTATCTATTTTAATATCAATATCAATTATATTTTCATTTTTAGTATACGTTAATGTATATGCATCTTCTGGATCTGCTGTTTGATTTAAAATCGATACATTTGTTTTACTAATAATATTATCGTTAATGTCTTTTATTATTAACTCATGATTACCATCAGATACATTTTCTAATTCATAATAACCTGTATTATCACTTATTGTTTCTAATTCATCATCTAAAGATATTTTTACATACGCTAACACTGCATTATTTGAATTATATATTTTTCCTTTTAATATCGCAGTATCAACACTTGTATATTTAGCATAAAGTGTTATTTGAACATCCTCACAATTTGTATTGTTGTTGTTTAAAGTTAATGCATTTGTATCTACTTTATTAGTTAATCCAGAATCATAATACCAACCAACAAATGTATAGTTTTCTTTTGTAGGTATTTCTGGATCTATTTTAAACACTGTAAATTCTTTACTTGTTATTTTGATATCTTCTACCTTACTTCCACCTAAAGTATCAAATGAAATTGTTAAAGTCTTCTCTTCTTTACATACATTTTTTTCTATCCATTTTGGATAAAGTGTTACATTTTTATATCCAATGTGACAATTATTTTTATCATACTTTTTGCTTACCTTGATATCACTAGTATTCTCTGTTTCTACTTTTTTAGTTAACGCCGAATCATAGTACCAGCCAGCAAATACATAACCATTTCTTTCTAAATTTATGAGAGAAGGATTATCATTGCATCCAACGCATATTTTCTTTGTTAAATTTTGACTATTGCTTACTTTATAAGTTAATGTATATTTATTATTTACTTTAGCGTTACATGTTTTTGTAATTTCTTTTTTTGTCCACTTAGCAAATACATCAACGTAAGCTTTGCAACCAGTATTTATTGGACAGCCTTTTTCATCATATTTAAGTTCATATTTTATATCTTCTAAGTAAGCAACATCTACTTTCTTTGTTAAGCCTGAATCATAATACCAACCAGCAAATGTATATCCACTTTTTGTTGGCTTCGGAATTTTATGTGGATTTTTATCAAAAATGTTTACTGTCATTTTTTCTATTTTGTTGCCGCCGTTAGTATTGAATGTAATGATTTTCGTTGTTATAGTACAATTACTTACTACACACATATCGCTCATATCAATTGTCCATTTTGCATATATATCAATATTTTCCTCACAACCAGTATCTATTGGACAACCATATTCGTCATATTTTGGTGTATATTTAAGTTCTTCTAAATATGACGTTTCTACTTTTTTAGTTAATGCTGAATCATAATACCAGCCATCAAAAACATAGCCATCCTTTTTAGACTCAGGAATTTTATGAACTTTTTTATCTAAAATATTTACTGTCGCTTTTTCTATTTTACTTCCACCGTTTGTATTAAATGTAACAATTTTAATTGTTTTATAACAGTTACTAATAGCACACATTCTTCCCCATTTTGCATATAAAGTTATTTCTTGCCCTCCAATGTCACATCCATTTGAATCCTTCTTCGAATCTGTTATTACATCATAAATTGAATTAGCTTCTACTTTTTTTGTTAAACTTTTATCATAGTACCAACCTCCAAAATAAAAGCCATTTTTTGTAGGTGTTGGCAGTCCTGCATCTGTAATATGTTTTAGTCTATAATTAACAGGAACTTTAGTATCATCTATTTTATTACCACCATTTGTATCATAGTGAATTATATTTTCAGACATAGGACATAAATATTTTTCAATATAAGAACTATCAACTGCATAGCTTCCATTTATATCAGAAAACGCTAATGTTCCGACAATACAAATTGTTACTAATGCTACTAGTATCATTTTTAAATTTTTATTCATATACACGACCTCTATTCTTACATTTTAATTCTATCATAAAAATATAATACATTCAATTTACAAATTAAAAAGACTGATTACTCAGTCTTATCTCCATCTACTAAAGAAACTCTTTCCTTTTGCTGGGAAATTAACATAGTTTCTTGGATCTGTGTAACTGCTTCCATACATTAAACCAAAGTGTAAGTGTGGACCAGTTGTACAATAATCATAGCTTTCTCCTCCACCTGATGTACCTATTACTGTATTTAGAGTTACAAAATCATTTAAAGAAACCTTAATTGTGTGTAAGTGCATATATACTGTTGTATATTCTTTTCCATTGACTCGATGTTTTATATATACCATATTTCCACCACAGCTTGAGTTTTTCTTCTTTGGATTAGCTACTCTTGTTATTTTACTTACAATACCAGCAGCACTAGCATAAACATTTGTACCAATTGGAACACCAATATCTACTCCATTATGTAATCTATAATAGTGAAGAGTTGGATGATATCTCATTCCATAGTTACTACTCATATATCCTCTTGTAAGTGGTCTTGTAAATCCATTTGCATAAGGAATATTAATACAATCTATGATACTTGTAGTTTCTTTACAATTATATTGTTTATATAATTTTTCATATGCTTCTACTTCTTTTTTACTAGCTTCTAAATCAGCTTTAGCATCTTTATGATCATCTACTAAATCATCCATAGTTAAGTTAGATGATTTTAATTTTACATTTAAACTATCTATAGTAGATTCTGATTTTTCTATTTGCTTATTTAAATCTATTTGTTTTTGTTTGTTCTCTTCTATTAAGTTATTCATTTCATCTATTAATTCATCATTATATTTAGTTAATTGTTCTACTACTGATGCTCTATAGATAAAATCTGTAAATGAAGAGGCTCCAAATATATATTCTAAATAAACGTTGTCTTCTCCAGATAGTTGTTTAAATGATACTAAATTATCTATTTCAGCTTGCTTATTTTTTATATCTTCGTTTAATTCTTCTATTTTATTTTTTGATTCTTCTATATCTTTTTCGCATTGTTCTATTTCACTTGCATATTTAGCTAAATCATTTTCCATAGATTTTATTTCTTTTGCTACTTTAGCTTTTTGTGAATTTATAGAGTTTACTTTTGCTTGATCAGCTGCTAACTTATCTTTTAAATCTTTTAATGTTGTTTTATTATTAGCAGCATTAACATTAAAGATAAATGTAAAGAAGCATAATACAATAAAAATTTTCTTAAATATATTCTTCATCATACTTTTAAATATTTCCTTACTGCTCTATAACTACCAAAAGCTCCAACTATAACTCCAATAATCATTAATGCAAATATAATTGTATATAGTATTTCTGATGGTCTTACAAGTTTGATAATATTTGTAAATACTTTTCCACCCATTCTATCATATAAATATGCATATCCATAACAACATGCAGCTATTGGAAGAATTGAACCAATAAATCCAATAATTATTCCTTCAAAGAAGAATGGTTGTTTTATAAACATATTACTAGCTCCGACTAAACGTCTTATTTCTATTTCTCTTCTTCTTGATTGAATAGTTATTTTGATTGTATTACTTATTAAGAAACATGTTACGATAACAAGACCAATAACTATAATATATGTTACTCTTTTTACTAAATCAAATATTTTAACTAATTCTTCTACTGAACCTTCTCCATATTTAACTATATCTACATTTTCAATCTTTTTAAGTTCATCTGCTGTTTCACCTATTTTATTTATATCTTCTACTTTAACTAAAAATGTATCTTGTAATGGATTAGTGTCTTCTGTATATTCTGATAATACACTGTTAAATACATCTGATTCTTTTTGCATTGATGATTTAACATTTTCTCTTGAATTAAATTTTACTTCTTTTATATTACTAAGCATGTCTATTTTTTCTTGAACGAATGCTATTTGATCGGTTGTAGCTTTTCTTTTTAAGAATACTACTATATTTAAGTCTCCCTCTATTTCTTTGGTAAAATTATTTACATTGAATGAAAGTATTATACTAAAACCAACTAGTACTAAAGTTATTGCTATACATGAAATACTAGCAAGAGAAAGAGAGAAGTTTCTAAAAACACCTTTGAATGATTCATCAATATTTGTTAATAATATTCTAATCGCTTTCACTTCTATAATTTCCTTTCATTGTATCTTTTATGATTAAACCTTTATCTAGTGTTACTACTCTTTTTTTCATTTTATTTACTATATCTTTAGCATGCGTTGCCATTATAATTGTAGTGCCTAATTCTTTATTAATATCATCTATAACTTTCATTATTTCCATTGATGTTTCTGGGTCTAAATTACCAGTTGGTTCATCACAAATTAGAACTTTTGGATCATTTACTATTGCTCTAGCTATTGATACTCTTTGTTGTTCTCCACCAGATAACTCATCTGGATAACTTCTTAATTTGTCTTTAAGACCAACTTGTTCTAAAGCTTTTATTGTTCTTTTTCTTACTTCACTTTCTTTTAGACCATATATTTCTAAAGCAAATGCTACATTTTCAAATACTGTTTTCTTTGGTAATAATTTATAATCTTGAAAAACTATTCCAAGTTTTCTTCTTAATTTATAAACTCTACCATTTCTTAGTTTAGCAACGTTTATTCCACCAACATATACTTCTCCTCTTGTTGGTGTTTCTTGTCTATATAATAGTTTTATTAATGTTGATTTTCCACTACCTGATGCACCTATAACAAATACAAATTCTCCTTTGGATATGTTTAGATTAACATCACATAAAGCAGTTACACCATTGTTATATCTCTTGGTTACATCTCTTATTTCTATTAACTGCATAACATCCTCCTAATAAATTATAATATTATTTATATAATTATCCAATAGCAATTTTTTCCTTTTTAGTACCACCTAATACTTCATAACAATCGCTTACAACTATGAAAGCATCTGGGTCTATTTCATGAATTGCATCTTTAAGTAATGTATATTTTTCTGTTGGTACTACACACATAAGCATTTTCTTTCTTTTATGTGAATAAACTCCTTTTATATCTAATTCAGTTACTCCACTTTCTATGATTTTCATTACAAAATCTGCAACTTCATCTGGGTAACTAGTTTGAATAAAGAAGTTTTTTGAATTGCTTATTCCAATTAATATTTTATCAACTAAGTATGTTGCTAACATTGTAATAATGATTGAGTACATTACTGAAGTATAACCAAATACAAATGCTCCACTTGCTATAATTATGATAGAAATAATTCTTAATATTTTACCAAGAGGCATTTTTTTATAATGTTGTATTACTATTGCTATTATACTTGTTCCTCCAGTATTAAATCCTGATTTATATACTAATGCTTCTCCAAATCCACCTACAACTCCTGCTGCTAAAACATATAACAATATGTTATCAAATGAGAAATGTATCATTTCTGGAATATCTGCAGTAGCATAAATAAATAAAGTATAAACGCTAGCTCCTACTATAGACATTAAAGATTCTTTGAATCCTAATGTGAAAATACTTATTATTATAAATACTATGTTGCCTAATAGAATAATAACGCTTGAATTTAATGAAAATAATTTATTTAAAATAACGGCTATTCCACCTAAACTTCCACTTACAAAATTATTTGGTAAACAAAATAAATTAAATGATAGCGCTGATATTAAAGCTCCAAATACAAATATAAGTGATTGTTTAGCTATGTTTTTTGAAATTAACTTTTCATTTACTCTTTCACTATTTATTCTTTTAAACAACTTCATATTCTCTTCTCCCATTATAGATTATAACAAAATTTGACACTTTTTTCTATAGTTGTGTGTACTCTTTTCACACAAATGTAAAAAGAAGAATTGCTTCTTCTCTTATTTTTTTAAATATTCATCAAGAAATTCTTGTATTTCTCCATCTA
>USNG01000033.1 GCA_900556025.1 uncultured Mycoplasmatota bacterium | reverse complement strand
TGATGGGATATTTAACTATAGATAAAATTAAAGTTGAACTTCCAATATATCATTCAGTTAGTGAAACTGTATTAAACTCTAGTGTAGGACATTTAGAAGGGTCTTCACTACCAATAGGTGGTAAAGGCACACATAGTATATTATCTGCACACAGAGGATTACCATCAGCAAAACTTTTTACAGAATTAGATAAATTAGAAATAGGAGATACTTTTAAGATTACTATTTTAGATGAAACACTTGTTTATAAAGTAGATAAAATCTCAATAGTAAAGCCTAATGATAGAAAAGAATTAAAGATTGATAAAGATAATGATTACATTACGTTACTTACTTGTACACCTTATGGAATCAATACACATAGACTTCTTGTTAGAGGAGTTAGGGTACAGGGGGATATAAAAAAAGATTATATAACAACAGAAGGATTTAAAGTAAATAAATTAATAGTAATGCCTATTATAGCACTTCCGATAATAGCTTTATTACTAATAGTTTTATTAATAAAACCCATAAAAAAGGTCAATATTAATAAATATGATGAATTTCTTTATCCAAATGGAAGAAATTTTCATGGAGGTAAAAAATGAAAAGAATAAAAATATTATTATTATCATTAATTATGCTATTTAATGTAGATAATATTTATGCATTATCAAGTAATACAGTAGATTTTAATAATAAAGGATCTATTCAAATAACTTTATATGAAAAGAATGGTAATGAAAAGATTAAAGGATCGGAGTTAACTATTTATAAAGTAGCAAATGCTCTTGAAAAAGATCATAATTTAGCATTTGAATATGTGAGTGAGTTAAATGGATGTTCTGCATCACTAGTAGATTTGGAATCTGCTGATATAAGTAGTGAAATCGAAAAATGCATTCCTAATAATATGAATGGAATTACTAAAGAAACTGATGAGAATGGTAATGTTAAATATGAAGATTTAGACTTAGGATTATATTTAGTTAAACAAACTAATAAAGTTGAAGGATTTTCTAAAATAGATTCATTCTTAATAATGACTCCAAAAGTTATTGATAATAAATGGATTTATGATATTAAAGCAACTCCAAAAACAGACATTATTAGAGTAATTGATATAAATGTTAAGAAAGTTTGGAATACAAGTACAAACAATACAAACCATGTTATAAATATTCCTGAAAGTATTACAGTAGAATTATTACTTGATAATAAAGTAATAGATACTATAATATTAAGCAAAGAAAACGATTGGAAATATATTTGGAAGGATTTAGAAAAAAGTGATATGTATACTATAAAGGAAATAAAAGTTCCAAAAGGATATACTGCAACATATCAGAAAGAAGAAAATACATTTATTATCACTAATACAAGTAGTTTAGTACAAACCGGACAAATGTTATGGATGGTGTTGTTAATTGGAATGATTGGAATATTGCTTGTGATAGTTAGTTTGATTTATGATAAGGTATCACATGAACAAAATAGCTAAAAAAATATTAATATTTGGTATATCATTAATAGCGTTGTCATTTTTATTATTAATTCATTTTGAATGGGAAGAAAAATATTCAAAAAGAGAAAGTAATAATATTATGAATAAACTAATTGATGAAGAATCTAAAAATGAGGAAAACAACTTAATAGTGATTAATGATTTAGAATATATTGGTTACATAGTTATTCCTTCTTTAGACTTAAATTTACCAGTCAGTAAGAATTTTTCTTATTCATCACTAAAAAAAACACCTGCACTTTATTATGGCTCTGTTAAGAATAATAATTTAGTAATATGTGGACATTCATATAAATCTCATTTTGGATATTTATATAAATTAAAAAAAGGTGATGAAATTATATTTATTGATGTTAATAATAATAAATATACTTACAAAGTAGAATTAGTAGAAGAACTTGAATCTACTGATATTAAAGAAATGGTTGAAAGCGATTTTGATTTAACATTATATACTTGTACTAAGGATGGACTTAGAAGAGTAACTGTTAGATGTAATAGAATTTAAGACTTCTGTGTGGTGTTACAATTAAAGTAAACAAAATTATGTTTACTTTTTTATTTGCCATATAAAAAATAATTTGTATTAAAGTATTGTCATTTATTTACCCAAGCAATATTAATTAAATAACATAAAATAACTATGAAAAGGAGTTGTTTATTATGTTAGATAGTATGGGTATGTATCAAGGATACACAGTTGAAGGAACTGCTGAATTAAAAGTATCTTCTGATTCTAAAAACAAAGAATGTGCTATGCAAAGTATGCCAATGTGTTGTGCTCCAGTATATGAGTGTCCACAAGAAAGATGCATTCATAGACAAATAGTACATGAAGTTCCTCATGTTGTACCAATTAACACAAGAATTATTAATCATCATGTTTACAAACATACTTATAGTCCATGTTTTACATGTACAGAAGAAAATGAAGTATGTAATGTTACAGAACCAAATTGTTGTAATAAATTTATGTAAGATATAATAAAAGAGTTGTTTTTGAAGTGAATTAATTGTGTTCATTTTATTTTAAATAACTTTTTTATTTGATAAAAAATTAACAAATGTTTATACGTTGTATATACTATAAATGAATGGTGGTAAATATGGAAATAAGAATTCAAAAGTGGGGAAATTCTTATGGAATAAGAATACCAAGTAATATAATAAAATCTTTAAACATTAAAGTTAATGATGTATTAGACATTGAACAAATTGATAAAAAAATAGTTATAAGTATTTCAGATAAAAATAAAATTTCATTATCAGAAAAATTTAAAAAATATAATGGAGAAAATTTGACAAAAGATTTTTTTGGGATGAAAGTGTAGGAAAAGAAATATGATAAAAAAATATATTCCAATGCAAGGGGACATTATCTTATTAGATTTAAATCCTACAAAAGGACATGAACAATCAGGATTCAGACTAGCTATTGTAATAAGTAATAATGTCTTTAATATAAATACTAAAATGGCAATGGTTTGTCCAATAACAACAAATGAAAAAGAATTTCCAACACATTATCGTTTAGAAGATACCGTAAAAGTACATGGCTCAGTTTTATGCGAACATATCAGAAGCATAGACTATGAAACAAGAAAAATAAAATTTGTTGAAAAATTAAGTGATAATGATTTAATTAGCATAATTGCATTGTTTAATGCATATATTGAAGAATAAAAGCAAATAATGCTTTTTAATTTTGAACTTTTTTGATACAATAGATGAAAAGTAAGGAGAATTGTATGGAAGAAAATGATATTAGACTGATGATTGGTGACGTTAAGTTTGGCTCAAGAGCAGTAGGAGTTCTAAAAAAGAACAACAAAATATTATTTCAAAAAAAGAAAACTGATCTAAATTGGGCATTACCTGGTGGAGCAATAGCAACGCTTGAAAGAGGTAAAGATGTAGTTAAAAGAGAATTTCAAGAAGAAACAGGTTGTGATGTAGAAGTAATAAGACCATTATGGTTTGTAGAATACTTCTTTGAATTTGATAATTTAAAACAACATCAATACATTATAGGATATTTATTAGACATAAAAGATGATTCAAAATTACTTCAAAATGACGAATTTGATGGAATAGAGGAAGGCAAAAATATTATTTATAAATGGATAAATATAAAAGATATTAAAAATGAAAATATAAAACCAGATTATCTAAAAGAAAAATTATTAAATATAAAAGATAATTTCGAATTTATAGAGGAAGAAGATTTAAAATAGACTATTTTTATAATAGTCTATTTTTGTAAATAAATTTATAATTTAATCATATATTATTGACAAATGAGTATGCATTCAACTATAATTGATATAGTTGAACAAACATTCAATTGAATAAGGAGAAGATATGTCAAAAAACGAATTTATATGTGATTGTAATATTATACATGAAGAGTCGGTAAATAATGTTAAAAATAATATGCCAAGTGAAAATACATTTAATCATTTAGCAGATTTATTTAAATTAATTGGTGACACAACAAGATGTAGAATATTATTTGCATTAGATAAAAATGAAATGTGTGTTTGTGATATAGCAAATGTATTAAGTATGACTAAATCTGCTGTCTCTCATCAATTAGCAACTCTTAGAAGAAGTGGAATAGTTAAATGTAGAAAAAGTGGAAAAGAAGTATATTACACTTTAGATGATGATCACATAGTAAAATTATTTGAAATTGGTTTAGAACATATTAATCATAGAAATTAAAAGGAGATTTTATATGAAAAGTTATAAATTTAAAATAGAAGAATTAGATTGTGCTGCATGCGCAAATGAATTAGAAAGTACCTTAAGTAAAATAGATTTAATAAGTGAAGTAAGTATTAGCTTTATGACTAAAAGATTTACATTCAAATGTGATGAATCAGATTATGAAGAAGCATTAAAACAAATAAAAAAAGTCATTAAAAAAGAAGAATCTGATGTATATATCGAGGAAATATAATGACAAAGAAAATGAAAAAAAATCTAACTAAAATAATTATTTCTAGTGTATTATTATTTACAACATTATTATTTAAAATTGATATTAAATATTTTAATGAAGCATTATTTGTCATTTCATATATTGTAATTGGCTATGATATTGTTTTAAAAGCAATTAGAAATATTAGTAGAGGAAAAGTATTTGATGAGAACTTCTTAATGACAGTAGCAACAATAGGTGCTATATGTATCGGTAATTTAGCAGAAGCAGTCTCAGTAATGTTATTTTATCAAGTAGGAGAATTATTTCAAAGTTATGCAGTTGATAAATCAAGAAAATCAATATCAGATTTAATGGATATTAGACCAGACTATGCTAATGTAATAAGAAATGACAAACATGAAAAAGTTGATCCAAGTGATGTTAATATAGAAGAAATAATATTAATTAAGCCAGGAGAAAAAGTACCTTTAGATGGAATAGTAGTGGAAGGATCTTCCTCTTTAAATACATTAGCTTTAACTGGAGAAGCAGTGCCAAGAAATGTAAAAGTTGGTGATGAAGTACTTAGCGGATGTATTAATAATTCAGGTATTTTAAAAGTAAAAGTAACAAAAGAATTTGGAGAATCTACAGTTAGTAAAATATTAGATTTAGTAGAAAATGCAAGTAGTAGAAAATCATCAAGTGAAAATTTTATTAGCAAATTTGCTAAATACTATACACCAATAGTAGTTATAATTGCATTATTTTTAGCAGTACTACCTCCATTAATATTAAAAGATTCATTTAACACTTGGATTTATAGAGCATTATCATTTTTAGTTGTTTCATGTCCATGTGCATTAGTAGTATCTATTCCATTAAGTTTCTTTGGTGGAATTGGTGCTTCTTCAAGAATTGGAGTTTTAGTTAAAGGAAGTAATTATTTAGAAGCTTTATCAAAAACAGAAATAATCGTTTGTGATAAAACCGGAACATTAACTGAAGGAGAATTTAAAGTTCAAAATATAAATGCTATTGGAATAAGTGATGAAGAGCTGTTGAAGTATGCTTCATACGCAGAAAACTTTTCTAATCACCCAATATCTATATCTATTAAAAATGAATATTCTAAAAAAATAGATGCAAAAAAAGTAACTGAAACAAAAGAAATTCCTGGTAAAGGAGTATATGCTAAAGTAGAAAATAAAGATGTTTTAGTTGGAAATGAAAAACTATTAAATCAATATAAAATAAAACATGAAGTAGTAAATGAATTAGGAACAATAATATATGTAGCAATAGATAATGAATTTAAAGGAACTATAACTATTTCTGATAAGATAAAAGAAGACTCATATAAAGCAATAAAACTTTTTAGAGAAAATAATGTTAAGAAAATAGTAATGTTAACTGGAGATAAAGATTCTATTAGTAAAGAAGTTTCAAATGAATTAAATTTAGATGAATATCATTCAGAACTATTACCACAAGATAAAGTTAAAATAGTAGAAGAATTAATGAAAGAAAAATCTGAGTCAGGTAAACTTCTATTTGTAGGAGATGGAATTAATGATGCCCCTGTACTTGCTTTATCTGACATTGGAGTATCAATGGGTGGTCTTGGAAGTGATGCTGCTATTGAAGCAAGTGATGTGGTTATAATGACAGATGAACCATCAAAAATAGCTGAATCTATAAATATTTCAAGAAAAACTATGAGAATAGTAAAACAAAATATAATATTTGCTATAACCGTAAAAATATCAGTTTTACTATTATCAGCTTTGGGAATAGCTACAATGTGGTCAGCAGTATTCGCAGATGTTGGAGTATCAGTAATAGCTATATTAAATGCATTTAGAATATTAAAAGTTAGAAAGCAAATTTAATGTTTGCTTTTTTTATTTAGTTTGTTATAATTTATGACTAAGGAGTATACGTGAAAAATAAAATTGACAAATCTTTAAACAAATTAAATATATGGAATAACAAATATAATGCTTTTTTTAACACCACTAATATCATAGAAAATTATAATAAAGAAGAATTAAAATTTCCAAATAAATTAAATTTAATTTTTGGTATAAAATACTTAAAATATTTAAAAGAATATAATAGTCTTTATAAAAAATATTTAGATATAGATATAAGTATTAAAAAACATAACGCAAAATGCTTTAATAAAATATATGGAAAAATAGAAAATAATTATTTAGATTCTAATCAAATAGATTCAATAATTAATAATAGTGATAATCAACTAGTGGTGGCTAGCGCAGGTTCAGGAAAAACAACAACGATTATTGGAAAGGTAAAATATTTAATAAAAACAAATAAAGCTCTTCCAAATGAAATATTAATATTATCATTTACTTCTTCATCCTCTAAAGAAATGAAAGAAAGAATTGAAAAAGAAATAAATACTGAAATTGATGTTTATACTTTTCATAAATTAGGATTAGAAATTATTAAAAAAAGTAGTTTAAATATACCAAATATCTATACAGAAAATCTAAGTTCATTTATTACAAATACACTATATGAATTAATTAAAGATAGTAATTATATAAGCAATTTAGTTAACTTTTATATAAATATCAAAAATAATGATTTAATAACTTTAAAAGGTGAAAATGTAAGATATAAAATAGAAGTATCGATTGCTAACTTCTTATATGTTAATAATATAAAATATATCTATAATAATTCTTTTTATTTAACAGATTATAATGTTTATATAAATTATAAAAACAATATTAAATCAAAAAATAATATAATAATTAATACCAAATATTTAAATACCCAATCATTAATGAACGAACTATTAAAATATAAAGTAAAAATAAATCCAGTATCAAATAAAGAATTATTAAAAATATTAAAGAATAATGGTTTCTATATAGAAATGTCATCTATATTTGAAACATTAATTAATCTTATAAAAAATAATAACCAAACCATTAAAAATATTAAAAAAATAAAACTAAATCATAATGATAAAGTATTACTTAGTTTATTAGAACCAATCTACTTAAGATATAATGAATATTTGAAAATAAATAATCTTATAGATTTTAATGATATGATTAATTTATCTACTAATTGTATTAAAGAAAATTTGTTTATTCATAATTATAAGTATGTTATTGTTGATGAATATCAAGACATTTCTCACGGAAGGTTTAATTTACTTATGTCACTTAGAAATCAAAAGTTTTATAAATTATTTTGTGTAGGCGATGATTGGCAAAGTATTTATAGATTCTCTGGTAGTGATATTAGTTTAATAACTAATTATGAAAAGTATGTTGGTTCGTCATATATAACAAGAATAGAAAATACTTATAGATTTTCGTCCTTTATCGCAGATATAAGTAGTAAATTTATTATGAAAAATCCAAATCAAATTAAAAAGAAAGTTAATTCTAAATTAAATTATAAAAATGCAATAAAAATAATAGAAAAGAATAATTATAAAGAATGTTTAAATGAACTTGAAAAAGAATTATTAAAATTAGAAAATTATAGTACTATTTATTTACTTGGTAGATATAAAAGTGATTTAGAAATATTAAAAAACAATAAGAACTTTTATCAAGAATATAACTATAAAGATAAATGTTTAGATATTGTTTATTCAAAAAGAATAGATTTAAATATAAAATTTCTAACAATACATTCTTCAAAAGGATTACAATCTGATTATGTAATAATATTAAATAATAAAAGTTCTGGTATGAGTTTTCCAAGCAAAATAACTGATTTATCTTTAATAAATTTATTACTCGATAATAGTGATGATTATCCGTATAGTGAAGAAAGAAGACTTTTTTATGTAGCATTAACTAGATGTAAAAAGAAAGTATTTTTATTATCAATTTCTAATAATAAATCTGTTTTCATAAAAGAAATAGAAAAATATATATCATCGTGATATAATACTCTCAATGAGTTTATATGAAAGTCCTATTCCTATTTAGAGAAAAATTAGGTTTATGGAATTATAAGGAGGACTAAAATGACACATGAAATGCGTTTACATGATGAACCGTTTAATTTAATAAAAAATGGTACAAAAACAATTGAATTAAGACTTTATGATGAAAAAAGAAGAGAGATTCATGAAGGTGATAATATTGAATTTACTAATAGAGTAACAAATGAAAAAATCATGACAACTGTTATTAAATTGCATATTTATAGATCATTCAAAGAATTATATGGACACTTTGATAAAGTATCATTAGGATACAAAGAAAATGAAGAAGCTGCTCCAGAAGATATGCAATTATATTATTCAAAAGAAGAACAAGATAAGTATGGAGTAGTCGGAATAGAGTTAAAATTAAGGAGATAGTATGAAAAGAAAATATATAACAAACACATATTTAAGAGATATTGAAAAATATCAAATTAAACTATTTCTAGATGAAGAAGATTATTATATATCAGTTAAGAAGTTAATTTCTGTAAGAAAAAAATTTATTATAGAAGACGATATATGTGTTATGGATAATGGATTTTATATTTTTGAAGTTGTTCCAAAAAATAAAAATTATGCTATGAGATTATTTTTAGATAAAGATAAAAAAGAATTAGAATATTATTTTGATATATGTAAAAATAATGGATTAGATGAAAAAACACATGTACCATTTTATGATGATTTATATTTAGATATAACATATATGGATGGAAGAATAAAAATATTAGATGAAGATGAACTAATAAATGCTCATAATAGTGGTGATGTAAGCGATGAAGAATTTGAATTAGTTTATAAAATCAAAGATGAAATTCTTCCTACTATAAAAGATAAAACTAATGAATTGATGAATATTGATTATATGAAATATTTAAATAATTTATAAGGAGCAATAATGATTCAAAAAGCAGGTTGCATTTTAATAAATAAAGAACTTAAAAAAGTGGGTTTAATTTATAGAAAAGAATATAATGATTACACTTTTCCTAAAGGACATTTAGAAAAAAATGAAACATTAACAGAATGTGCCATTAGAGAGACAGCAGAAGAAACAAAAAGAGTAGCTAACATTATTAAAGAAAATCCAATTTATATAGAACATTACATTAATTCAAATAATGAAGAATCTGATGTATATTATTATTTAGCAATTGACAATGGACATAGTGATAATGACTCACTAGAAGTTCATGAGTTAGTGTGGATAGAACCAAATAAAGTTTATGATACTCTTACTTTCAATAGTCTAAAACAAGTATGGATTAATGTAAAAGATGAAGTAAATAATATTTTAAATGATTAAATAAAAACTTATGCAAAAATGTAAGGGAAAGTATATGAAGTTAATAGTTGAAAAAAGTTCGTGGAGTGGTTGGAGTAGAGATTATAAGCCTAATATTGAGGTTGTAGAATTTGACGACTTAAGAAATATGTTTCATTGGGAAACAATATTAAAAACAGTAATTGCTCATACGAGTGGCAGTGTAGAGTATAATAATGAAATTGTTCCAGTATCAAAAGCAGAAATAGATTTTTTTCATTTATTGTTATGGAATTAGGCAAAGATTATATTATGATTAAAACTAGTGAACCCATGAGCTCGAATGATGATGGATCAATTGATTTACGTACAAAAGTAACCGTCTTTGAAATAGAAAAAGGTAAAAAATTAAAATTAACTACACCAACTATGGATAGTGGAAACATATATACTTTTGAGTTAAAGGACTAAATATTCTCACAATTAAAAAAATAAACCAAATAAAAATTATTGTCAAAAACAATAATTTTTTTATAATATTTTTCTTACAATAATTCCATCAACATCTTTATTAAATTTTTTCCATTTAGTTTCTTCAACAACTTCAAAACCTAAATTGAAAAATACTTGAGTACCATCTCTATCTTTTTCAAAATTATCATATAATTCTTTTATATCATTCTTTTTAGCTTCTTCACAAAGCAACTTTAATCCTTCTTTAGCATAACCATGTCCACGTTTATTATATTCAATCACAATTCCACAATCATATCTATCTTCATCATTGTCATATTGATAATTAACATATCCAACAAATTCATTAGAATCTATATCTTTCAAATAAGCAAAGAATCTTTTATTATCATTTTTTCTCTTATTATATACTTCTTCCCATCTATTTTCAGGAAAATCTATTTGACCAGTATCATAATGATAACCATAGTAAGATACATCATATCCTGCATTATAACTCATAGAATTAGCATCTTCATTAATCTTCTTTTCATACCAATAATCTTTAAGTTCTGGTTTATAAATTGTCAACATACTATTCACCAATGAAATTATAACATAAAGTTGTTTCATTTACATTACGATTGTGCTAAAATATTCATCGGTGATGAAGAATGATAAATATAGTTTTATTTGAACCTGAAATACCAGCTAATACTGGAAATATTATGAGAACATGTGTAGCTACTGGAAGCAAACTACATTTAATTAAACCATTAGGCTTTAGTTTGGAAGATAAATATATTAAAAGATGTGGAGTAAATTACATTGATAAATGCGAATATACAGTATATGAAAATATAGATGATTTCTTTCAAAAGAATGATGGAGAATTTTATTTCTTAACTAGATATGGTCATAAACCACATAGTGATTTTGATTATAGTGATCCAAATAAAAATTATTATTTTGTTTTTGGAAAAGAAAGCACAGGAATTCCACCACATATATTAAAACCTCATTTAGAAAGATGTATGAGAATGCCTATGACAGATGGAGTAAGGGCATTAAATGTATCAAATACAGTAGCAATAATGACTTACGAAGCATTAAGACAACAAGGCTATCCAGGTTTATTATTTGATGAACCACATAAAAGCAAAACATTTATAGAAGATAGTGAATAAAATATATTGACAAGTCTTTGTCAAAAGTTTACTAATTTATTTGTAAACTAATTAATTATAACTTATACTAATAATATAGGGAGATGGTAAAAGTGATATATCCTTCAATAGACAAATTATTGAACATAGTAGACTCTAAATATAAGCTAGTTCATATAGCTGCAGATAGAGCAAAAGTTATGAAAGAATACAAACATTTTCAAATGCCAGAAAGTGAATACGTTTCTAAAAAAGAAATAGGAAGAGCACTTGAAGAAGTTGAAAAAGGATTAATAATAGTAAAAGAAGATTAAGGATGCAAGTATGAGAAAGTATGGAGTATTATGGCTATTTATTTTATTTGCAATAGCTTCAGTAATAGCAATATACTTCTTAGTTATTAAAAAAGACAGTCAAATAGTTTCATCAAACTTAGTAACTAGCTGTAGAAGTATTGTAACAACTGCTAATATAAGCTATCAAAAAGATATAATGGCTGGAGCAAAAGGTCCACTAGAATACAGTTCAATAGATTGTAAAAAGAAAAATGGAGCTAAAGAATTAGAAATAAAAGGAAGTTCTAACTTCGGATACTATGTTAAAGTAGAAGAAACAGGAAAAATAATTGAATTAGATTGTTTTGATACAGCTTATCATTATCATTATAGTGGAAGTGAACTATCAACTAATGATATAAATAAAGAAGCTTTTGAAGAAATAACTAATAAATTATGTATTTCTGATTGTACATGTAAGTAAAATAAAAATCAAAGTAGATTTTTATTTTTTTTTGTTATATAATAAACTATATAATAAGGAGTTTAATATGAAGAATAAAAATGGTTTTGTATCAATGACTTTAGTATATACATTTTTAATATTATTCCTATTTTTAATGCTTTCTGTTTTAAATAGTTATAGCTTTAAAAATAAATATTTAGAAGCAATAGATGATAAAATAAAAGATGATATAAATATTTCAGAGTTATCAAAAGCTAAATTATTAAGTGAAATAATTGAAGATAACACTTCACAACAAGATTCAGAAACAACTGGATCTTCTGTAAAACAATTTAGAATGTGCATATCTAGTTTAACTAATGCGTCAATAGATGAATTAGATGATGGAACATTTGTAGCACATACTGATGATTCAACACTTACTAATGTATTATATAATTATACTTTAAATGATACAAAGTGGGATGTAACAACAAAACAAGAAGATGTTAGTATTCCTCCATGTACTTTATTAGATGATAAAGTTACTAAAGATTATGGAGATAGTAGAGGACTTTATTATATAGATAGTGTTGATGAAAATAATGATGCAATGTCTAATAGAATATATCTTTTTAGAGGAGATGTTTATAATAATTATGTAATATACCAAGATAATTGTTATAGAGTTTTAAGAACAACTGAAAATGGAGATATAAAGTTAATTTATTCTTCTGCATCAAATAATGGAACTTGTCCAACTAAATACACAAGAAATCTAAGTACTGTTTATGCTACTACAACAACGGTTTATGAAAGCTCAAAAGCAAAAACGTCATTAGATAATTGGTATTTAGAAACATTTGGAGTAGGTAATGACAAAGTAACAGATGCAATTTATTGTAATAGTACAACAATGTTAAAAACCAGTTTTAATTGTCCTGGAACAGAAAATACAGATAGATATAACTGGAGTCCATATTATTCAAATGGATCAGTTGATGAAGAAAAAGGAAATATGAAATTAAATTATCCAGTAGGATTAATAACAGTTCCTGAAGTTTATTATGCTTGCCAAGGAGTTAAATGTTATTTACAAACAGGATTTAATTATTGGGCTATGAATAGAGCAAGCGTTACTGAAATGTTCTATATTAATTCTTCAGCAACAATATCAACAGCAACTCCAACTACTACAAATGTTTATGCAATTCCTGTAGTTACATTAAAATCAAGTATATCTATAAATAAAGGTGATGGAAATCCAAGCAATCCATACATAATTAGTGAGGGTAAATAATGAAAAAAGAAGGATTTGTATTTTTAGAGAGTGTTGTTGTTTTAGTAGTAGTTATGCTAGCACTAACAATGTTATTATTGACATACTCATTGATATCAAGAAGAACAGAAGAAAAAGAAGATTATAATAAATCTTCAGATATATACCTTCTATATTCAATAAATAAAATGGGTGCTACAGAAAAAGAATATTATAAAGTTGAATCTACTGATGATGAAAATGAAATAAAAAATTCAATAACTGATAGACAATATCCATTCGCAGCTGATAAAGATACTTGTGATTTAACATATATGGGTAAATTATTAGGTACAACAACAGATTCAGATGGAAACACAATAAATGAATGTTCAAGATTATTTGATACTACAGACTTAGTGAAAATATATACAGTATATGATGTATTTAAAGCATTAAATGATCAAGAATTAACAAGAGTTATAACCAAAACAAATAATACAAAAAAAGTAGATGCAGTTTATGACGCAATAAATAAATATGATAACGGAACTATTGAATATATGAAAACTCTTCCTACTTGCAAAGTAACAGATATTCAAAGAGATAGTAATGGTAATCCTAAATACGATTCAACTACAGGCCAACTATTATATCAAGCATATAAAGAATCAATTGATACAACACTAGGAAAACTTAATAATAACTGTGCTGAATCATATCACTACATGATAGGCGTATTTAAAAGAAGTGGAGTATATTATTATGCATCTATAGAAATACCAGGAATAGAATATACAATATTATTAGATTCAGGTAAAAGTGTAACATCACCAGGAAACAAATATTTAATATTAAAGTCTGGTAGTGGTTACTATGATAGAAATGATATTCAAGTAGATAAAATTACTATTCCTTTAATGGATGGAAAGACTTTTTCTGGATATTATGAAGATAAAAATGAATGTAGTAAGAGTGCATCAAGTAGAACTAATCAAATAATAGATGCATCTGGAAATATAAAAGTATCAAATGCATATTTTAATAAAGACACAAAATTAACAGCATGTTGGAACTAATAATAAAGCAATAAAAGTACTTATAATAGAGAATACTAGTTTAATAATTAGTATTCTTTTTATATTCAATTTATATTTATCTAATATACTCATACTTTGAAATATAATAGAAAGACCAGTAAAGTTAATTAAAAAGCTTGTTAAAACTATTCTTAAATATAATGTTATATCTAGTGAACTAACAGATACAACACCATTAGTTAACTCAAGTATTCCACTTAAAATACTCAAAACTAAAGGATTTATATTAATGTAATGTTTTATCAAATTAGTTATTACAGTAAATATAATTAAATTACCAAGAATAATTAAAGAAGTATTAATAGATTTCATTATAGAATTTTTAAGAACTTCAAAAAAACTACTTTTATTTTTAACATTATTTTTTAAAACGTAATTAGACTTTTCACGTCTTAAAAATAAACCAATCATTATATTATTAATTAACATTATAAAATATAAAAACAATCCAATTTTAAAACTCTTAAATAGTTTAACACCAATAGTACCTATAACAAATGGAATAGATTGAAAATAAGTAAAACACATTATCTTATTTGCTGTATTAATATCTATTTCATCATTATCTAACATATCTTTAGTAAATATTGCATTATTAGGAGAACAAGTTAAAATACTCAATATAAATATAATGCTAGTGCTAGGATCAATATTAAATAACTTAGATAAAAATTTACCAATAGTATTTTTTAAAAATATATGATAATCAAAATAAATTAATATATCAGATAAAATTATAAAAGGTACAATAGTAATAAATATCTTATTAAAAAACAATATAGATGAATACTTAGTAGATTCTATAACTATATTAATATTAAAAATAAAAACAATCAAAATAAAGCTTAAAAATAAATATTTTAGTTTTTTCATATAAATTTCTTCTTTATGATATAATATTAATATGGAAGGTAAAATATGATAAAAAAGATACTAAATTATTTTAAAGAAGAATTAAAAACAAATTATAAGTTTTATATTGTTTATGTAGTATTATTATCTCTATTATTTATAAATTTTAATTATTATGTATATAGTCCAGGTGGATTAGAAGATCTAACTGACAGAATAGAAGTAAGCGATTCTTATGATAGTAAAGGAAGTTTTAATTTAACATATGTTACTTCTAGAGCAGGAAATATTTATAACATATTGCTTTCATATATTCTTCCTTCATGGGATTTAGTTAGTGTAAAAGATTCTCAAATTGAAAATGAAAGTACAAGCGAAGTTGTAGAAAGAAATCAAATATATTTAAGACAAACTAGTTATGACGCTATTATTTCTGCTTTTAATGAAGCAAATATAGATTATGAAATTAAAAATGTTAATGTTACAGTTACATTTGTTTATGATAACTCTAATACAGATATTAAAACTGGAGATGTCATTAAAGAAATAAATGGTATAAAAATAAATAACTATGAAGAATTATCAAATGAAATGTCTAAATATAAAGAAAATGATAAAATAAATTTTAAAGTTTTAAGAGACAATAAAGAAACAGATGCATATGCAATCTTAAAGAAAGAAAATGATAGAGTAATAGTTGGTATGTACTTAGCTGAATTAAAAGATGTAGTAACAAACCCTAGTGTAAAGTATATATTTAAAGATAATGAAAGTGGTTCTTCAAGAGGACTTATGTGTGCATTAGATATATATAATAAGATTACTGAATTTGATTTGACAAAAGGAGATATAATAGCTGGTACTGGAGTTATATATGAAGATGGTAGTGTAGGAAGTATAGATGGAGTTAAATATAAATTAAAAGGAGCAGTAAAAAATAAAGCTAAAGTATTTATCGTACCTAGTGAAAACTATGATGAAGCAGTAAAATTAAAGAAAGAACACAATTATGATATAGAAATTATAGAAGCAGACAACTTACACAATGTAATAGAAAAATTAAAAAATAGATAAAAAGTAGTGTTTTAAAAAGTTATTGCGTATTTAATTAATGAAGAGACAAAGAAA